>DASRQG010000635.1:0-4065 GCA_035645995.1 Mariniphaga sp.
AATGTACCTTATTATGTTCCCGACATGCTTGACTCCTATACTTATGCAACAATTTTTAATCAGGCGCAATCAAATGCCGGTCTGGGATCGGTATTTGGCCCCGAACAAATGGAACGGATAAAAGGCTATATCGATGGCACATATCCTCATCCCTACAACCCTGACCAGCCGCCATTCAGTATATGGCGTGGAAGGTGGGATGGTAATGCAAACATTAACTGGCCTCAGCTATATTTTAAGGATTATTCTATCCAGCAAAAGCATAACGTTAATCTGGAAGGAGGAAATGAAAACACTCAATATTATGCCAGTGTAGGATACCAGGACCAGCCTGGGGTAATGACCTGGGGTAATGACAGCTATAAAAGATATAATATACTTGCGAATATAACTTCACAGGTGAATGACTGGGCACGGTTGGAATTCAGTGGAAGGTTTGCCCGAACTGAAAGAGATTATCCTAATGGAGGCGTTTGGGATGACAGAAGTGGTTACTGGATGCATTTTAATATTCTGTGGCCTACAATGCCTCAGTACAATATTGACGGGACATTGCACAATCCCATACAGGTTGCTCTGATGGATGGAGGAAGAATATTAACTGATAACAACAATGCACGCTTTGCAGTTGGAACGGTATTGGAACCAATCAAAGGCTGGACTACCAATATCCGATATAACTATACATACCGTGCAGGAAGTACAGTAAACACAATGTATCCGGTTGAAGTACATGTTGCTAATGGTACAATGGGTAACATTGGGTTTGCACAAACCGGTATTGAGGAAGAATTGAGAACCGGTCATTATTCTGTATTCACAGCTTATTCACAGTATGAAAAGGCCATTGATAAACACTACTTCTCTGCAATGGCCGGTTATGAACATGATTATGAATTCAACAGAAACCTGCTTGGTGAAGGTTATGACCTTATTTCGGTAGATGTTCCATCCATTAGTACGGCTTTGGGGAATAAGGTACTCGATGATGTGATCAACCATTGGGCCACACAAGGAATATTTGGCCGATTCAACTATAACTTTGATGAAAAGTACCTGTTGGAAGTTAGTGCACGCTAAGATGGTTCTTCAAGATTTGAAAAAGGACAAAGGTGGGGTTTCTTTCCATCAGCCTCAGTGGGTTATACCATTTCCAAAGAGAATTTTTGGAGTTCAATTGAGCCGGCAATTCAACTGTTAAAATTCAGAGCTTCGTATGGATCATTAGGGAACCAGACAATCATAGGAAGCAGGATCGTACGTTCAGGACAGGCATTCTCTGAAGTACTTGACCCTAATGTCGCTAATTACTTATACCTCGAAGAAATACCTATAAGTCAGCGCTTAGGTCGGTTAATCGATGGCG
The DNA here is from genome assembly GCA_035645995.1 of Mariniphaga sp. Lineage (GTDB taxonomy): Bacteria > Bacteroidota > Bacteroidia > Bacteroidales > Prolixibacteraceae > Mariniphaga. The sequence goes on from DASRQG010000635.1 coordinate 1,367, forward strand.
AAAGACCCAACTATGCAAGCATGCCCGGGATACGATCAGAAAACCTTACCTGGGAAACGATTACTACAATGAACCTTGGTATTGAAGCAGCTTTTCTTGAAAACCGGTTGGGACTGGAAGCTGATTTCTATAACAGAGTTACTGATAATATGATGGGGCCATCTATTCAACTTCCATCTGTATTGGGAGCCGGTGCTCCAACAACTAACAATGCGAAACTTGAAACCAAAGGTTATGAGATCTCTTTAAGCTGGAGAGACAGGATAGAAAATTTTTCTTATCATGCAAAAGCTTCATTAGGAGATTATCAAGCAACGATCCTGGAATATGTAAATGAAACAGGAAATGTTCATACATGGTATGCCGGGAAAAAACATGGTGATGTATGGGGCCTCGTAAGTGACGGGCTGATTCAATCAGAAAATGAACCCATGCATGATCAATCTTATTACTATGCAAAATGGGGACCCGGAGATATGAAGTATAAAGATCTTACGAATGACGGGATAATTGATCCGGGAGACCAAACGCTTGATGATCACGGCGATTTGAAGATAATCACGAACACTACACCAAGGTATCTGGTTAGCCTTAACGGAGGATTTAATTGGAGAAACTGGGACTTTAATATGTTTTGGCAAGGAGTTGGAAGCAGCCCGTTTATACCCCAACTTGGTTCTGAGTTCTATTGGGGACATGTTAATAACCCGAATTCGGCGATACTCATAAAAAACTCCTATCACCTGGATTATTGGAGGCCGGCTGACGAAACCAATATATTGGGGCCAAATACCGATGCTTATTTTCCTAAACCATATTTCTCCACTGAGCGTAATAAAAATTTACAAACACAAACACGTTTTGTTGATAATGCAAGATATCTGAGGTTGAAAAACCTGCAAGTGGGATATAATCTGCCGGCATCGGTTTTAAACAAACTGCCTGTTTCGAGTTTAAGGATATATTTCTCAGGAGAGAATTTATTAACACTTCAATCATTACCAAAAGGATATGAACCGGAAAACATGATTGCTTCAGATACTTATATGAGAACTTATCCAATTAGTCAGATGTATTCTTTAGGTTTAAACATATCATTTTAAATGAACCTGTTAATTAAAATATCATGAAGAAAAACTATTTATATATAAGTGTCATAGGATTTTTATTGATGCTAACATCCTGTCAGGACTGGCTGGACAGGGAACCATTGGACCAGGTAACAGAAGCCTCCTTCTTTAACCATCCAAATGATTTTATTGTATTTGTAAACAGATTTCATACTTCCACAGGTGGACATTCTGCCGGATGGGGGGATTACCATACTGATGTATTAATCTCCAGAAATGATATTCCTGTCAGACTGGGAGGACAGGCAACCATCAATTCAGGCCCCGGTTACAGTTATGGAAACGTTCGTCAGGTTAATTACCTGATAGAGCAAATAAAAAAGTGGGAAGGTGATTTTGATGAAATAAAACAAGCTGCAGGAGAAGCATATTATTTTAGGGCTTATTACCATTGGCTTTTATATAAAGAATTTGGTGACATTCAATGGATAGATAAAGTATTGTCGATGGATTCACCTGAACTTTATGGTGAAAGAGATCCTCGGAATTTCGTAGCTGATAAGATAATTGCAGATTTAGATACTGCCATTATGTATCTCACCCCCGAAAGAGGAGATGGCTATTCTCGTTTACCCAAATGGTTTGCGTTGCTGCTTCAATCACGAATTGCCTTATATGAAGGAACGTGGGAGAAATATCATAATGGAACTGTGTTTGGAGTTCAGAATCCGGATCCTGAAAAATATCTTACTAAAGCAGCTTCTGCCGCCCGGGAGATTATGAATTCAGGATTATATGAACTTCATACAACAGGGGACCCTGCAAACGATTACTACAACACTTTTAACTGGCGTGATTTTACCAATAACCCTGAAACCATGAGATGGACAAAAATGGATCTCTCTCAGGAAATAAGTGCCGGAAGAAAATTGTTTTATTTTGCTTATCCTGAAACCAGGGGGCTTACCAAACAATTCGTTGATCAATACCTTGCTATTGACGGGCTGCCTATTTCAGTGAGCCCGCTTTATCAGGGAGATGAGACCATTGAAGATGAAGTAATGAACAGGGATCCCCGGATGGATCAAACTATTTTCACCCAGGATGACCCATTGTATATTTATGAGGATGGTTCAATAGAATACTATAAAGTCACATTTGACCGTACATTTCAGGATATTAGTCACTCCGGTGCTACAGGATACCACCAACGAAAAAATTATAATGCACATAGAATATATCATCATACCCAACACGAAGAAACCCCAACTCTTAATGACAGGTATGCTGAAGTTTTATTGAATTATGCGGAGGCAAAAATGGAATTGGGGACTTTAACGCAGGAAGATCTGGATATTTCAATCAACTTGTTAAGAGACCGGGTTGCCATGCCTCACTTGCAACTTGATAACATTGCTCATGATCCTAACTGGAGATATCCTGATTTATCACCTATCGTAAATGAAGTCCGCCGCGAGAGATTAATAGAGCTCGCATCTGAGAATTTCAGAATGGATGACCTGCTTAGATGGGCTGCTATGAAATACTTAATCGGAGAAAGAGGAACAGGAGCGAAGGCCGATCAGTTTAAGCATGATCCCGGATTACCAACCACACCGGATGGATATC
>DASRQG010000636.1:0-3015 GCA_035645995.1 Mariniphaga sp.
GCGATCACTGATAGTGGAGTATTCCAAGGTTCCGGAATACGATAGTGAGCAAAATTCAGGAAAGAAGATTGAACCACCTGGTAAATTGTGGACACATGCATATAATGAAGTAAAACAAGAATTCAACAGAATTGAATTACTCACCGGGAAAAACATAGGAAATAGGACGCTTAATAAGATTACTAATCAGAATGAAACCCTTTTTTGTGCAGAAAATTCAATGAAACAATTCATGCAGCTATTAGGGTATTCTAACCCGGCAGGACTTACAACTGAACTTCCTGTTGATATACGTCAGGATTTTGATCCTACTGCCCGAATGGGGCGAATGGTGGAACAAATGGTTGGGCATACCCAGCTCCTGTTGAGAAATAGTGAATATGTAAGGGAGCAGTTTGTGCAAACAATAACTGATCAGGAAAGATTGAGACACTTTTTCAACCACGAATTAGTGGGCTATGTCGATGATGATTTCCTGCCCATTCAGGCAAGAACAAAAATATTCGATGATCAGCCAGACTATATTTGTTATGATGTGGTTTTAGACGTACTTCCGGATGTAAGTCTTTGGGGAATAATAAGTATCCCAAAAGATATTAAAAAAGGCGAAAAACGGCCGGTGATTGTACTACAACACGGACGTGGAGGAATGCCAACAACTGCCCTTAATGAACGTGCCGGGTATTTTAGTGTAGGAAGAAAATTAACAGAACGCGGATTCATTGTATTTACTCCATTTGGAAACTGGACCGGAGAAACCCGTTTCAGATGGATTGACAGGATTGCTAAACCCACTAAAGCCGGACAATGGTCAACAGTCGGCCGTCAGCACCAACAGTTGATTCGCTGGCTCAGTGTACTACCTTTTGTCGACACTTCAAGAATAGCTCTGTATGGGAAAAGTATAGGCGGCCAGGCAGCATCAATTCTTGCCAGTATGATACCTGAATATGCATTAAGCATCAATTGTGCATATTTCAACGAAAGTGCACGAAAAGAATCATCCATTTATTTTCCGACAAGTTTTGTCTATCATGTTGATTCAGAGATGCCCATGTGGAACAGAGGGCATACTTTAGAATATGCAGAAATGGCCAACTATCTTATTTATCCCCGACCCTTTATGGTGGAACATGGTAAACAAGATGGCATTGCCCCTCCCGGATGGGTAGAACATGAATATGAGAAAGTAAAAAAACATTATGAAAAAATGGGAAAAGGTGATTTAACAGTTCTCGATTTACATGAGGGGGGACATATCATCAACGAAGTTGTGAGTTATCCTTTTTTACATAAACATCTAAACTGGCCAATAAAATAACTACCAGATTAAAAACCATAAAGCATGTTATGTGTTAAATTGATTTAATTTTACATTAATTTTTCATAAATTGTAACATTCATTAAAATTGGTAGCCTATGTACATGCACCTAATTTCTCATAAATTCTTATTTACACATAATAGTTTTTTATAAATTTAACTTAATTTTCTATGGACAATCTGAAAATTACATTACAAAATGTGTTTAGCACTTTGTTGTGCCTTTTTTTGATCTCTTTTTTTTCAACCACTTATGCACAACAAAAAGCCTTAACGGGTACAGTAACAGATCAAAATGGTCAGCAATTACCCGGGGTCACTGTAGTTGTTAAAGGAACCACAATTGGAACAGTCACCAATACTGAAGGAGAATTTTCGCTTTCAGTACCTCCGGATGCTGAAACCCTTCAATTTTCCTTTGTTGGAATGCGCACTCAGGATGTAGCAATAGGAAACCAAAGCTCTTTCACTGTACAAATGGAAGACGAGTCAATTGGAATAGACGAAGTAGTAGCTATTGGTTATGGTACTATCAAGAAGAGTGACTTAACCGGATCTGTACAACGGGTTGCGATGGAAAACTTCAAAACCCAGCCCATGGTTCAGGTAACAGATATGTTAACAGGTACGGTTGCCGGATTTAATGCAAACCAGTCTACATCGGCTCAGGGAGGTGCTTCCATGGAAATCAGAGGCCCTACTTCATTAACCGCCGAAACCAGCCCATTAATTGTACTTGATGGTGTAATATTTAATGGTGCGCTTCGTGATATCAATCCTTATGATATCGAATCAGTCGACATTCTTAAGGATGCCAGTTCAGCTGCAGTATTCGGATCAAAAGCAGCATCAGGAGTCGTGATAATAACAACCACAAAAGGAAGAACCGGTAAACCCACTATTAATTTTTCAACTAAAATTGGAGTTGCAGAAAACTATAATGAACGCAGAGGCTTGGGTCCTGAAGAATATCTTCAATTCCGACAAGATTACTTCAGGCAGATGTTCCCCAATGTAAACTATAACTTCTATACCCATCCCGACAATCTTCCCTCCGATATGTCAATCGATGAATGGAGATCCTTAAGTGCAGGTACCCCTCTCGATGATAACCTGAATGAATGGATGGCCCGCATGAGACTCTTCCCCACCGAACAACGCAATTATATCGCCGGGAAAACGATGGATATGTATGATGAAGTTTTCCAAAAAGGATTAAGGCAGGAATATGACATAAGCATATCCGGAGGAACGGATGTTGCTTCTTATTATTGGTCTATTGGTTATAATGATAATGAAGGGATACGGGTAGGTGACCAATATTCAACGATCAGGTCAAGAATAAATGCAGATTTTAAAATTGTTGAATGGTTAAGTGCAGGAGTAAATGCACAATTCTCAGATAGGGATGACAGTTCAGTACCTGCAAGTTTAGGTTTTTATGTAAATAGCCCCTATGGAGAAATGTATGATGAAAATGGTAATTTGGTACGGTACCCTCATGGACACTCCGACAATCCACTTCTTGGAACAAAAAGAAGAACATTGTCGAACAAGACAAATAACTTGTTTGCAAACCTGTACGCCGAACTTACTTTACCATTCGACATAAAATACAAAGTTTCATTCCAACCTTATTATGAAGCATACAAATACCTCACTTATACAACAATCAGCGAAGAACTGGGAGGAA
>DASRQG010000637.1:0-2423 GCA_035645995.1 Mariniphaga sp.
GGATTCCTTGAACAGCAGATTGAGGGTGTAATAAAAGATAATTTTGTTAATGAACTTCCACGCATGATTGCAGCTTCTTTGGAAAGAAGGGATTGCGGACGTTTTTTTAATTGCAAATTGTATGGAACGTTTACCGAACCAAAAATTGAACTGGATCGTAAAATACTCCGAAAAGCAGTCAAAAATATGTTCACTAATATAAAAATTAACCTGCAACAAAAGTCCCGTAAATAATAAGCTTTTGAATCAGATTTAATTAAAAACTAAATATTTCATTCCTCAATAGTGTTTTCGAAACAGGTCTAAGGTTCAGGCAAGAAAATACAGTTGCAAAGAAAAGCAGCGGCATTAATTGAAAATGCCGCTGCTTTATCATTAATTAATTTACAGTGAGAACTTTGACACCATCAGGATTTGAATTCTTAGGAATATATCCGATTGCGTTTGTATTACTTTTTATGTGTGACAGCATATCTTCAGCTGATTTTGTAACTGATGGTGCGCTGCTTCCTCCTCTGATCTGTTCTGCAAGCCAGAATGATTTGTAATCTGCTACTCCCATTCCAACAATTTCATCAAGAAATGATGCAGCTGCAGGATCATTAAGAGAGATATTTACCGGATTAACATTATTTCCCTTGATATTATCCATTTTTCCGGTGTATACACGTTTCAGATCTGCTTTTGATACTGAAGTCATAGAGTTGTCATTGTTTACAATAACAATATATTCACTACAAAACAACACTCCAACCCAGCATGACATAATAATCGATGCAATAATAAATTTCATATTGTTAACCTCCTAGAATGCTATATAAAACTGTGATGCGATCCCTGATACATCATTGAGTTTGTCAGGATCATCTCCTAAAAGAAGACGTGTGAAATTATATTCAACTTTTATTCCGTAGTTTGTAAAAGCACTGAAATTTACTCCACCCATGAACTTGTGATAACCATCGCTTGCCATCATTGGGTCCATTGTAGGGTTGTTGAGAGGATCAATATATTTAACATATTCATAGAATGCATAAGGAGTAATACTGAAATTTTCTTTCTTGAAGATGTCAACAGAACCGAGCACATATGTTCCCAAAGTTCCAAATGTTGAATCATCATTCAGATAATCTGTACATCTACTGTAATTAACCTCTGCCTGAATTGTAAGTGGATTTATTGACAACCGAACGTCGCCGCCAATTATGTTTTCACGGTATAAAAACAAGATGTCATCAATATATTCAATACCTTCATAGTCCATTATCATTGATCTCAGTCTTGTATTTATTCTTCCTGTATATCCGCTCAAACCTATCCTCAATTCATCAAGAACAGGAAGCCCGAAACGAAGCTGACCACCAACGGAAAGATCGTTAGGCTTATAAATTGGTTGATCATCCCTTCCGGAAGACAGATAAACAGAGTAAGACATATCTGCATCACCAATAAAAGCGGTACCTTCTTCCATTATACCCAATTGTGATTTTGGATAAATTTCTGCATAAGAGTACTGTGATGGCTGGTCAATTGTCATAATAACCGGTGAACCATGGTCAACATTCCAGATTCCGGCTGGGGTTATAAATTTACCAAAAGAGAGATTGAAATAACGATTCAGAAATACTGAAAACAACGCACGTTCAACAGAGAATGACCCCCATTCATACATTACTATGCCTCTTTGAACCTTGTTTTTAGGAGCAAGAGCAGGTTCTGTGAATACAGTATCAAGCAACGGAGGCATTTTGTAAATCACACCGTTTACCGGTGCATCGAAAACCGGTTTCTCCTGAAAGCTTAGTTCTGTAAGAAATCTCAATCGATTATTTGGTTGGAAACTTCCATACAGGTTTATATGGTTAAGATTGAAATGTGTTTTTTCATCCATTCTGTATACGCTACGGACCATGGATTCTTCTTTTGGAAAGTACTTTGTTATGGACATATCTGCAAAACCATAGAAATTAAACTTGCTTTCACTTTGAGCAAACAGAGACGTCGTAACTGCAGCGATAGCCAGGACAATTCCAATACGCCTGGAGCCGCATTTTTTTAAAATAACCATTCAGAACTCCTTTAAAGATAAAGTTAAATGGAACTACTTAAATAGTGTAATCGTACTGTAAATAAATCTCCTTTCATAAACTCAATCGACGGGTGGAATGCTTTATAATACAAACTGGTTAACTGTGCTTGTCAAATCTTGAGAAAGCTGCTGCAGTTCTTTAACGCTGTTTTCAATCTCTAAAGCAGCTTCTGATGATGCTGAAGCGGATTCGTCAACTGTCAGAAAACCTTCGGAAATATGTTTCATCTCCTCTGCCCACGCTGTAACGTCGGAAGAGATAGTTTCAGCATTGGTTGATGATTTGCTGCCGATGTTTGAAATTTCCGCCACTGTTACACTTTGCTCTTCAACA
>DASRQG010000638.1:0-10913 GCA_035645995.1 Mariniphaga sp.
TTTATTGATGACTGTTGGTTAAACCTGTTAAGATTGAGGTGGTACTTCAACTGCCTATACTTTGTCTGAGAACCTATACCTGTTATCAGTAAAAACAAATAAACATATCAGCAATTGAACCCCCGTGATTTCAGTTCCTGATATTATTGTAGAATTGTGGACTTTTGATAGTTTTGGCACAAAATCTACAGCTTAAATCAAAAGCCAAAATGATAGAAAATAAATCTCGTTTATATGAACTTATTCTGGATTGTTCATTAAAAGATCATTTACACGATTGTATATTTAATCGGTTTAACAAAATGAGTATTTTGGAGTTAATTGAATGTACTTCTGAAATGAAATCAGATGAAATCTCAGCTTTATTAAAAGAGCATGCTGAATGTCTGAAGAAAAGAAAAGAGAAGAAACTTGCCGGTTAGAATTTTATTTTTGATATCTACAACTACTTTTTCCTGCTACTCCGGGCCCGAATTACTAAATAGTACTGAACATTAAAAAGGTAATCAGAGTTAAGGTGTTAAAGAAGATTAACTTAATATATAAAGGATGTAGTATGTGTGGTAGATTTGTTCAAATTATAGATATCGAATTGTTTGTTAAAAGGTTTGGTGTCAAAACACCTACACAAATTACAGTGAGCAATAATTTTAATGTTTCACCCGGCGACAGAGCATATGTCATAACAGATGATAAGCCCGACGAACTACAAGCCTTTCAATTTGGATTAACCCCCCATTGGGCAAAGAAGCAAATGTATTTAATTAATGCTCGTGCTGAAGGTGATTTCAACAAGGAAGATGATATCAATTACAGAGGTGAGGCTGGTATTGTTAAGAAGCCAGCATTCAGGACTGCTATAAAGTCGCGCAGATGCTTGGTAATTGCAAATGGTTATTTTGAAGGGCCTGCTAAAGAGCGTTTAAGTAAACCTTATTACCTGCAGAAAAAAGATGATGATGTTTTTACTTTTGCAGGCATCTGGGATACATGGGCCAATAATACCACCGGTGAAGTTGTACATTCATTTTCAATCATAACAACGGTAGCCAATTCTGCTACACAAAAAATCGGACATCATCGTTCTCCGGTTATTCTGGAAAAGAAAGACGAACAAAAATGGCTCGATGAATCGTTACCCCTTGATCAGGTGTTAACTTTGCTAAAGCCTTATCCGGTTGATGATTTCGTTGCACATCCGGTTTCAGTAAAGGTAAAGGATCCCAAAAATAAGAGTAGAGACTTATTAATACCAGTAGATCATGCAAGTTCGACAGAATATGACATTTCAGTTAAAAAGGATTTGAAACTTGAAGGCATGGGCAGGAATCGCCGAAAGGAAGATCCATTGGGCAAGCAGGGAAAGCTTTTTTAGCCAACATGTATCTAATATATGTACATCAAAACACCTGCAACAGAAAGAGATCTCTGCAAAAAATGAAAGTCATCGGACAACTATTAATTCCTACTTAATGTGGTCCGATGGGTGTTATCGGTTGCAAATTAAATTTGGCTAAAATCCAATGGTTCAAGGAAAAGTTTACGCACTTTACTCACTGTATTGGCATAAATCTCTTTATTCCTCATCACTTCCCACTCGTTACTGGTCCTAAACTTATCCCAGTTGGCTTCTCTTTCTTTCATATCTTTAAACCACAGCATATAAACGAGAGCCGGCATATATTTCCCTGCTAAAAGTTCTCCAAAGAACACAGGATGCAGGCCAACCTTGTCAAATAATGGAAGCTCTTCATCATCAAACATCTTCACTTTTCGCTTGAAGGCGTCTTCGTTATGGCTCTCATATATTCGTAACTCAAATAATCCTCTGTCTTTAGAAGGAGTTCTTAACTGAGGTATAGATTTAAATGCCTCGAGCAATAAAGTTTCGTATCGTTCAAATACAGGCTGGGAAGCCGGAAGATTATGATACGGTTTTGCTGCGTCAATAAATGCAGCATCAGTTTTCATTTCCTGCACTGCATTCCAGTAAGCAGTTGGACTTTTATGCGCATGCAAGATGTAGATACGTGGTGGTTCTTCCTTACTGTATTCTCCAAAAGCTCCCACTGTAGCACCTCGTTTATTAAGGAAAGGTATGACAGCTTTAGTGTAATAATTTTTAATCTGATTTACTCCTGCACCTCCCGAAAACTGATATACCTTTAACTCATAAATATTTTTAGATGCAGGTTGTGCCTCACTGGCAGATAAATTACCGGCAGCCATAACACTACCTGCAGCAACAGCCGAGTTTTTAAGGAAAGTTCTTCTTTTCATTTTATGGTTATATTTTTGTATGCTGCCAATATACAAATTATTGTATTTCCACTTTTGTCCAATATGCTTAAATTGCAAAATTTTTGCGGTTAAAATAAGTATGTTTGGGATTGGCATAATAATTGGGCAAGTGTAGATATATGTGTTTTTGAAATATTTCTGGAACAAAAATAACAAATATGAAAAAATCAGTCATTTTTCTTCTGGCACTTCTAATCACAGGTGCTTTATCCGCTCAACCTATATTCAATTTAGGTGTAAAGGCAGGTATTAATAATTCAAAAGTATCACTCGATGTAAACGATTATACTTCTGAATCGATTCTAAAGACCCATATTGGTGCTTTTAGCCGTATCGGCTGGTCACGTATGTATCTTCAGCCCGAAGTTTATTACAGTGCCAAGGGAGGCAAGGTTTTAGAAAATGATGCTTCTCCTTCTGAACGTGTCTCACGGTTCGATTATAGTACTGTTGATGTCCCCGTATTGCTGGGTGTGCAAGTTTTGAAAGGTGGTGCTGCAAATTTGCGTGTAATGGGAGGGCCGGTATTTTGCTTCCTGACATCCAAGGAAATAGAAGCCGATGATGTACTTGACAGGCAGTTCTACAATAATAATTATATTGGATATCAATACGGTATAGGTGTCGATTTCTTAAGTTTCTTTATTGATGCTCGTATGGAGCATGGTGGTGACCGTTTATACCAACAGACGTCAGAAGGAATTAATGGTAAAAACAAGACATTTATGGTGTCGGTTGGTTTTAAGATTTTATAAACATTTTAATTTAAAACTTTGAATGGTGCCATGACAGAATAATTGAATTAGTTGGCATCAGCTACGCACCGGAAACCCAGGTGGGACATCCCTGAGTCTTCGGTGCTCTTCATTCGTGCAGCAGCTCTGTACCCCGAACAGTAAGAATCATTACATAAAAAAGAGCCTCCTCTGATGACTCGTTTGACCACATTTGGCTCCATTGGATCATAACTTTCGCCGGGGCCGTCTGGGTTATCTGCCTCATTAACATTAGCAAAAGATTTATAGTAATCGTAGTGGTACAGATCGGCACACCACTCCCACACATTTCCGGCCATGTCATATAATCCAAAATGATTAGGAGGGAACTGTCCTACCGGAGCAAGTAGTTGATAACCATCGTTACCTGTATTGTAATTTGGAAAAATGCCTTCCCAGCTATTTGCTTTTGGTTGTCCTTCATTAATTCGCTCATTGCCCCATGGGTAAATATAATCGTCCATACCTCCGCGCGCTGCATATTCCCATTCAGCTTCTGTAGGCAGCCTTTTTCCTGCCCATTTTGCATAAGCAGTTGCATCTTCCCAACTTACATGTACCACCGGATAATTATCTTTTCCATTAATTGAACTACCGGGTCCCTCAGGATTTCTCCAATTGGCTCCCTGTATCCAGCTCCACCATTGCGATACATCTTCAAGACTTACCTGATGTGCAGGAGGTGTAAATACCATAGATGAAGGTGCCAGATATTGTTCATCCGGTTTAGGTGTTCCAGAAGGCAGTTGTTTTTTTAACACGTCCCAGTCTACAGGTTTTTCTGCGGTAGTCATGTATCCTGTTTCTTCCACAAATTCTCTAAATTGTGCATTGGTGACCGGATAGGGATCCATATAAAAGCTATTTACCCGTACCCGGTGTGCCGGATATTCATCCTGTCTTGCAAATTGTGCATCCCTGGCACCCATGGTGAATACCCCGCCTTCAATTAATACCATCTCTTCGGTAGTAGCAGGATTGGTTTTGGTATATTGCTGAGCATTATTATTACTCACAAGCTTATTACGTAAATTCGGGTTATTCTGATTGCAGCAACTTATTTTTGTAGAATCGATTAATTCTGCTTCCTTACTATGGGATTTGTTTTTATACTGGCAGGAAGTGATGATTACCAATATTATAAGGCAAATAAAGATTTTCATTTTTTTATGTTATTCATAAAGGTATTTAATTCATACAATACAAATATAAATAAAAGATGTTTGTGTCTTTAATGGATTAGAAAATAGTTATTATCAGTAATTGGCCGGTATAGCGGAATGTAATTGATATTTGATCAGTAAGAAATCAATACAGACAGTCGTTTTATTATAATTAATTGATTCTTTTGGCTGCCCAATTGATCGCCTGTTTGATATGTTCTGAAATCTTTTCATCCTCAAAAGCTTCGTGTGTATGGCCAAAACCTGTATAAAAAGATCGTGCACCGTTTAATTCCTGCCACCAAATAATTGGATGATCTTCCATCCTCCAGTCATCATTGTTGTATTTAGTGATACTCCTTTCGTCAAGCGTTGCCAGTACATTAACCTCATTTCGGGGATTGCTTTTAAAGGTGTACCATTCATCAGTAGTTGTATATGATTTCATGTTTTTAAAGGGAAGCATAGCCGGATGGTCATGATTCTCAAACCTTATAGTTGCTTCTTGTGCCGGAGGATGGTTCTTAAACCAGGCTCCTAATATTTTACCATAAAAAGGCCATTCGTATTCAAAATCAGCAGCAGCATGAATTCCTACCATTCCCTTTCCTGACTGAATGTATTTTTCAAAAGCTGCTTTTTGAGGTGCTGTAAAAATAACACCTGATGGATTTAAAAAAACGATTACATCTACAGTACTTAACAGATCGTCAGTAAATACATTATTATTTTCGGTTGTTGTCAGAATCCAGTTTTGGTTATAGCTTAAATTATATAGCATCTTTACACCTGAAGATATGGATTGATGACGGTATCCATTGGTTTTTGAAAATACCAGCACATTAACAGGTGATTCAAACTCTGGTTTTGAAGTCTGTCCACACAATTGGAAAGTTAACAAAATAAGAATCAAAACACTATTAAGTTTCATATTTAATGATTTAAGATTTTTCTTACTCCGGGATTAATGCTACGTTGAAATCAACAACTACATGTAGATAATTTACACAATTCCTGTGAAAACGAAAAATCATAATTTTCAACTCTTACTCAACATTAAAAAAAATAAGTTCATTTATTGCTCTTATACAGGTTCATTCAAAACTGTTAAAATAATTCATTTAATGGCTATGTTATTAAATGTAGTAAAAATAAAACACCTGGTTTAAAAACCTTACCTCCGGTTTCATCAATAAATTATCCACCAGCCAAAATATGATTAACTTTGCATTTTTAAATAAATTAGTGTGATGCATTTGTATATTTTTTGGACCATAATAGTGATTATTACCCTTGACTTTCTTTTCGAAAATTATCTGGAGTATTTAAACATCAGAAATATGGGTAAGAAGTTGCCTTCAGAACTGGCAGGGATTTATGATGGTGAAAAGTATTCCCGCCAACAAAGCTATCAGCGAGAGAACCATCGTTTCGGAATGATTTCAGGTACTTTTAGTTTTATAATCATGCTGTTAATGTTTTTGTTTTATGGTTTTGCTTTTGTTGATACTTTAGTGTGGAGCATTACTTCAAATCCAATCGTAGCATCATTATTATTTTTTGGAATTCTTTCCTTTGCTTCATATATTATTCAACTTCCATTTTCTGTTTATGACACTTTTGTAATTGAAGAAAAATATGGATTCAATAAAACCACACCCCAAACCTTCATAGCTGATCAGATCAAGGGGTTATTGCTTGGAGCAATTATCGGTGGTGGTTTGCTTGCCCTGATTATATTTCTTTATTTACAGACTCAGGGGATGTTTTGGATCTACGCATGGCTTGTTGTATCCGTCTTTTCGATTTTCATGGCAATGTTCTATTCCAATCTCATTGTACCACTCTTCAATAAACAGACCCCTCTTGAAGATGGAGAACTCCGGCAGGCTATAAATCAGTTTGCAGAAAAAGCAGGTTTCAAGCTTGATAACATTTTCGTTATTAATGGTTCTAAACGTTCAACGAAAGCAAATGCTTATTTTACCGGGCTTGGCAGCAAGAAAAGAATTGTGTTATATGATACACTTATTGAGGAAATGGAGACTGATGAGATTGTTGCAGTTCTTGCGCACGAAATAGGTCATTATAAAAAGCGGCATGTAATTCAGGGACTTGTTTTGTCACTGATTCAAACTGGTATTATCTTATTCGTTTTTTCACTGCTTATTGACAGTCCGCTATTAAGCAAAGCCTTAGGAGTTGAAGAACCTAATTTTCATATTGGCATGATTGCTTTTGGAATTTTATATTCACCTATTTCCTTCCTATTAGATATATTTATGAATAAACTTTCAAGGAAAAATGAATATGAGGCTGATGCTTTTGCTGCCGGTAAATTTAAGCCGGCCCCTTTGGCCGACGCCCTTAAAAAACTTTCTCAAAAGAATCTAAGTAATCTAACGCCTCACCCTTTATATGTTTATTTTAACTATTCGCACCCTCCATTGTTACAGCGTTTGAATCATTTAAAGAAATTTGACAATAGTGAAAGCTGAAATTATAACCATTGGTGACGAAATTTTAATCGGGCAGATTGTTGATACAAACTCGGCCTGGATTGCTGAACAATTGAATCTTGCAGGTGTAGAAGTCTTCCGGATTACTTCTGTTCATGATGATCTCAATCAAATAGAAGAAGCCTTGAAACAGGCTGAAAAAGATGTAGATTTTGTTCTTATTACAGGTGGATTAGGGCCTACAAAAGATGATATAACTAAAACAGCCTTATGTAATTTTTTCAATACAAGGCTTATATTTAATGAAGATGTATTTAATATCATCCACGAACGATTTACCCGACGGAATATTGATATTAATAAATTAAACCGTGATCAGGCGCTTGTACCTGAATTGTGTGAGGTTATTCCTAATAAACTGGGAACAGCACCAGGATTATGGTTTGAGAAGAATAATACCATCTTTGTTTCTGTACCGGGAGTTCCTTTTGAAATGAGGCACATTTTAACTTATGAAATTCTTCCCCGTCTAATGCAAACAGGAAGGACAAAGGCTATCTATCATAAAACAATTCATACACAAGGACTGCCAGAATCTATGCTTGCTGAACGTATCGACCAGTGGGAAACAGCTCTTCCAGCCGATATCAAGTTGGCTTATCTGCCCAATCCAATGTCGGTTCGTCTTAGACTTTCAGCTGTAGGTGATAATGAGGAGTTATTAAAACAAAGAGTTGAGAAAGAAGCAGCTAAACTTCAAGATTTGATCCCGGATTATATATTCGGATATGATGAAGATACTTTGCCTGAGGTTATTGGCAGGATGCTGATTGAGAATGGCAGGTTACTGGCAGTAGCAGAGAGTTGTACCGGTGGTTATATTTCTCATTTAATCACACTAGTGCCCGGAAGCTCAGGATATTATAAAGGTGGTTTAACTGCTTATTCAAATGAGCTGAAAGAAAACCTTTTGGGGGTTGACCCGGAATTAATAACCCGGAACGGAGCTGTTAGTGAGCCGGTAGTTCGTCAGATGGCAGAAGGATTAAAGAACTTGATGAAAGTCGATTATACCATCTCCACATCCGGCATTGCAGGACCTGATGGAGGAACTGATGAAAAACCCGTAGGTACTGTATGGATTGCAGTCGCCGGGCCTTATTATACTGCTGCGGAAAAATTTATTCTTGGAGATAACCGCGAACGAAATATTATCAGAAGCAGTTATACTGCTCTGCGATTGCTTCGGCAGATGATTTTGAAAGACATTTGATTCTCAGTTTGGTTTGATTATTAGTGGTGGAAATTCATGAATGGAATTAATTTTTTACACTTTAACACTTGATGGCCTTGAAATCATCACGAATTAATTAAATTTGAAATTAATTGGTTTAATGTCCTTCAATGCCACTTATATAGTTGAGTGACTTGAAGCAATTAAGATTTAAACTGATAATACGAACATGATTCGTCAATAGAAAAAAGGATGAGAACTCATCACACGGTTCTCGCGCAGGTATTAGATAAATGGTTTAAGTATAAAACAAGCATGTAGTAGAAGTCACTATTGAAAATGAACGCTCATCATGAGAGTTTTGGATGGGCATTATAAATAATTATTTAAAAATGAAAAAGGCACTTATAATAACGGGTATAATAATAGCTGTGTTGATTCTGGCACTGGCAGTGATACCGGTAATACTTAAAAAGCCACTACTTGAAAAGGCCAAAACAGCAATCAACCAAAATGTAGATGCAGAAGTTGAATTTGCGGACTTAAAACTTTCTTTCTTCCGTAGTTTCCCCAAAATTACGGTTGAATTAGTTCAGGTATCTGTTACCGGCAGGGGAGCATTTAGTAATGATACTCTGTTGATGGTGCCATCATTAAGGACAAAAACAGGAATTGGTCAATTATTTGGTGATCAAATGGGGATTGAGGAAATTGTACTCGACCGGCCCTGGTTGAATCTTGTAGTTGATACCACTGGCGCAGCTAATTGGGATATTGTGCCAGAAGGCGAACCCGCAGGGGAGACTGAAGGTTCAGGATTGGAAATGAAACTTGAGCAAATTGAAATTATAGATGGCCGTTTTGGATATAGTGATAAGGAAATGGACATGCTGTTGGAACTAGCAGGACTTAATTTTGATATCTCAGGTGAGATGTATGGAACAGCTACTCAATTATTAGCAGAAGGTGGTTCCGATAGATTTTCCCTTGCATATGAAGGTACCAGCTTTATTTCGAATGTGTCTTTGTCTACCAGAACTGTTCTGAACATTGATTATGATAAGATGGATATAGCAATTCAGGAAAATGAATTGCTTGTTAATCGTTTACCTCTCGAAGTTACAGGGATGATACAGATGCCGAATGATTCAATGTTTTTTGATTTACAACTAAAAACTAAGGAATCGGGGTTTGAAAATTTTCTTGCACTTGTGCCTCCTTCATTTGACGAATATTTAAAAGACTTTAAAACGCAGGGCACCGCAACGATATCAGGGACTGTAGATGGTTATTTCTATGGAGAAGACTATCCTGCTTTTAATATAGTGCTCGATGTTGCTGACGGGAATCTTCATTATGCTGACCTGCCGGAAGAAATAAGAAATATTTCTGCTTTTGTGGAAATTGATAAACCCCAAGGCATTCTTGATTCAGCAAGAGTCGATGTTCAAAGAGCTCATGCAGAAGTTCGAAATAGTCCTGCAGATTTGACCCTCAAATTACGTAATCTGGTATCGGATCCGTTTTTTGATGGTACATTAATAGGAAATGTTAATTTGAACCATCTAAAAGACGCACTTCCGCTCGACAGTGTTAATATGGCAGGAGTAATCGATGCTAATTTAATCTTTAGGGGAAATTATTCTGCCATTGAAAATGAAGATTACAATAACATCCGTGCTGATGGATCTGTCACTCTAAATGATTTCATATATGAGGCTGCTTCTCTTACCCGACAGGTGGAAATACCTAAAGGAGAACTAAATTTCAGTCCAAAGGCAATTACTCTTGATGGCTTATTAATGGAGATTGGGCAAAGCAACTTCAGGTTGAATGGTAAAATTACCAACTATCTGAATTATGCTCTTAAGGATGGTGTGCTAGCCGGAAATCTACAGCTTAATTCCAGCCTGGTAAATATGAATGAGTTAATGCACCTTCAGAGGGATGAACAGTCGGAGCCGCAGGATACAAGCGCAATGACTGCTTTCGATATTCCTGAAAATATAGATGTTACTTTCAACTCCAATATTGCCAGGGTTATCTTTGATCGTTTACCAATTACTGATGTTAAAGGGCTTATCACTGCCAGAGATGGTAAGCTTGCACTAGATAATCTCAATATGAATACCCTTGGAGGTAAAGTCAGTATGACCGGTGCTTATCAGAATACACCTGAAGACCAGCCGTTGTTCGATTTCAGTTTTAATGTAGCAGAGGTGGAGATACCTCAAACGTTTCAGATGTTTTCAGGGTTACAGCGTATTATGCCTATAGCTGGGCAAAGTAAAGGTAACCTGAGCAGCAATCTAAAGATGCAAGGGCAGCTCACAAACAACTTTAACCTTATTTCTCAAACGATTAACGGAGGTGGTCAATTCTCCACAAAAAATATCCAAATTGTTGATTCGCCATTGTTCAGCAGGTTGAAAGGATTGCTCAAGGCCGACCGTTTAAGAAATGTCACGGTTGATGACTTTGCGGCATCGGTTGAAATAGAAAATGGTGCAATAAATCTGCGCCCGTTCAAAACCCGCATTGCAGGCCAGGAAGCTACTATCTCTGGAAATCTTAATACTCAGAATTTGCTCGACATGCGACTTGATTTCGTGGTGCAGCGTGATGCATTTGGCCCTGATGTACAAAATGTATTAAACGTTCTTCCCGGACAGGAACGTATTGAAACGATTCCAGCTTCGGTAGTACTAAAAGGTGCTGTAGCAAAGCCCGATGTAAATATCGACCTTGAGGATGCCCGTAAAAAGATTGTTGAGGAGGTGAAAAAGTCTTCGAAGGATGAGCTTCAAAAATCAATCAATAAAATAGGAGAGGGATTGAAGAATATGTTCAAGTAGAAATGCTTCCAGGATATATATTCGGATCGGCAATTTTCTTTCTTTTCTATCTTGGTTAGAGGATGAGAGGTGATATAAAAATACTTTTTTGCGATATACCATCTCTGGTACTTGTCCAGTTCCAA
>DASRQG010000639.1:0-5725 GCA_035645995.1 Mariniphaga sp.
TAAGCCTTCTCTCCCGCTGAATGATTTAAGACTTTTGTATTGCTAACCCCTCTTGTAAGTCCGGTAAACTTATAAGGCGGTGCAGTAGTAACGCCACTGAATTCTATCAACTCATTACCAATTCGGAGCGTACGGCTGTTCCGGACAAAAAAACCGGTAATGGGAGAAACTTCCGCAGTTGATTCCTTCACTACAATTTCATCATCCTCCGGCTTTAGCGGCTCTGCTAAAGTAAATGAGTTAAAATAACCCAGGTCTTCACTTGGGACAGGCGTTACATGTTGTGACTGCTTATCAATAAAAAACGTATAGGTCAGTAAAATGGATGCAATACCAGCCTCATGAAGTCTGTCATTAATTCTTTTAAAGCTTTGCCACCCATCGGGCCACTTCGACCGGTACAATTCAAATTCTCCATGTTTATAGAATGCTCCTCCCCCATGAATTACCACTTGATTGAAGCCAAGCTTTTTACATTGTCGGATCGTTTCATCAACTGTTTCTTCAGTCAGGCTTCCAAAATCCATCAGGTAAGAACCATAACCCTCTTTCTCAAGTTGAGCCCAGGCACCTCCTTTATCAGAAAAAGGGATATCTTCGGCATCCTTAATAATTGTTCGTATTGCAGGCAAAATATCTTCCTGAGGGACACCGACAATCGTCAGCTCTGCTCCTTTCATTCCAAAACGATCATAACAAGTTGCCCAAAGATGCGTTTGTAAAGCCGGCAATTGTTGAACATGCGTAAACAGGTTCATTGAAAGGGCACATGTAGCAAATGTTTCGGAAGTCATACCCTCCAATACCAAAGGGATATTAATGAAGTTAAATTCATCTGCCTGTCCCTTAACATCAATAACTTTAAAATTGACATGATCCTCATTACGGGTTACAAGAACTTTTGCAGAAAAATCGACAGGCTTAAAATCAAAATATAGGGTATCATTTTGAAAACCTGCATCTGTTAATGCATGTTGTTGTCCCGCTTTTATGATATATGCACAATGGGAGGTTGTGTCTTTAAAAAGTAAATCACTTTCAGTTTGTTTTTCAGTAAATTGTAAGTTTTTTCCATCCTTACCTATAACATACCTGAAGTTGTCATTTTCTATGACAATATTTTGATTTTTCTCCCCTAAACACCCCAGTGAAAATATGAAAATGATACTAACTCCAAAATTCAGAAACTGCTGTGACAAAAAGAATTTTGTAATCATGAGTAGTTGTTTAAACTGAAGTTACTATTGGCTTACAGACTTTACTTAAAGTGGACTCCCTTCATTAATCACCGTCACTTTTACTCTTGAACTTACCCCATTTGTCCCGTCACATAAAAAAGTAATTAAATTTTCCCCTTGCTTTAATTCAGGAATTTTGTCGGTCAGGGTTAATTCCTGAAGGACTTTTCCCTGAGGACTATACAATTTACAATTCCCATCTTTCCTGAGCTCAAGATACATCCCCGACTCCATCCTGACGGGGAAAACAATTCTTTCGTTGCCAATTTCGATGGTAGGATTGGTAATGGTAACCGGCACCAAAGGCAATGCTTTCACCGGACCGATAATACAATTAACCTTGGTGTTGGCTGGCAGGTTGTTGTACCAGAACTGCAGTTTATCGACGCTCGAAAGATTAACCGTACCCTTATA
Organism: Mariniphaga sp.; assembly: GCA_035645995.1. Lineage (GTDB taxonomy): Bacteria > Bacteroidota > Bacteroidia > Bacteroidales > Prolixibacteraceae > Mariniphaga. The sequence goes on from DASRQG010000639.1 coordinate 1,653, forward strand.
TGAATTATACACATTAAAACCCTCAGGTATCTCTCTGGTTTCGACATGTGCTTCCCAAATGTAATCACTGAATCTTTCGGACTCAACCTCCACCAACTCAAAGTATTTCCAGCCGGTAAAATTGATATCTATAAAATGATCTCCCCTGACTCCTGCATATCCGATATGTTTTGGATTTGTAATCCTGAGGTTTAATAATTGACCACTGCCATCACCCTTTACCCATACTCCCAGAGCCTGGTTTTTCTGCAAGTCGATCCAGGGGTCAAAAGTTTTTTCCATTTTAACCCACGCCCCCTCCTGTGGAGATGATCCATTGTTTTCAGCTGAATAGCTGACCGCTATTTTTGCATTCTCCGGCAGATCATCAGCAGATGCAATAAAATCGCCATTAACACCTTCAGCAGTGCCTTCAATACTTAACTCACCCGGAGAATAATCGGTGAGCAATATGTTAGAAGGATCATTATAGGGTTTTACTGACATTAACGGTTGAATTCTTAACTGTAGCTGTTGTTGGGAAAATTCATTATCAACAGTCCACTTATTAGATACACCATCAATTCCTGCAACCTTAAATTCATTATAAACAACTGGTTTAAAATTCCAATCTCCGTTATCCTCTTTAAACAGGGTGAATTCCTTTCCAGGTTCGCGAAGTAATTCCCTGACACGATCAGAAAAGTATTTCTGATGTCGTAACTCTTCATATTGTTTGATCATAGCATGCAAACTTCCAAGAAGTGGTGTATCAGCCACTGTTTTTTTATCCACGTTTCCTTGTACACATAAGCCGGCATTGTTTCCAATCATTTTACAACACAAGTATTCAATATCATCGGTGTGTGTCATTTCGATCTGAGGATTAGTGGACCAGGCATAGTTTCTCCACCATCCGAGGAAGAGAGGGAGCTGGAGCGGACTATGTTCAGCTCGCGCCAGTTTATCGATTACAGGTGAATGGCCCAGAAATTCACCATGCTTATAGGTAGTTGATTTAATGGATGCAAGATGGATGTCAGTAAATCTTTTATACCCTCTTACCGGAGAATCCCATGCCTGCCATCGCGACCTGTAATGCCACCACAGGTGCGTCATTCCGGCCATTTCCATACCAACAGGCTTTTTAAGGTTCTTAGCCACTTCAAAGACGAATTTAGGGCCATAATGCCAATAGAATGGCTCTCCTCCCCAAAGATCACTTCCATCGGCAGCATCAAAGTATATCCCGTCAAAACCACAATCATCAACGATCTGGGCTGTTCGTTTAGCGATATTTTTAAACAGTTCTGTATCTTCTCCGGGGACAAACCTTGAGAACATCTCCATCAGATGATAAGCTTTTTCATCCGCTGAATGTCCTGAAGCAGTTGTACCATGTAACCCTCGTATACAACCCGTAAATTTATAGGGAGGAGTATCCGTTACACCTGTAAAAGAAACAAGTTCCTTTCCTATTCTAAGCGTAGTACTGTTTCTGACCCAGAATCCTGTTGTTGTTGAAACATCAACTGTAGATTCATTCACAACAATCTCATCGGCATCAGCATCGACATCTGAAGCAAGAGTGAATTGATTGAAATAGCCCAATCCTTCATCGGGAACCGGCGTTACAATATTTGAGTTTTTATCAATAAAAAAAGAGTAAGTATGTAATATTGACGAAATCCCTGCCTCGTGAAGCCGGTCATTAATTCTTTTAAAAGATTCCCAGTCATCCGGGTATTTTTCCTTGTTCAATTCGAAACTGCCAAACTTAAAAAAAGCTCCGCCACCATGATTGTCAATTTGGTTAAATCCCAGGCTTCTGCACATCTCTATCCATTCATCTACTGTCTCTTCTGTTAGTTGTCCGCCACCACTCATCAAATAAGACCCAAAACCTTCTTTGGCCATTTGTGCCCATGCTCCTCCCTGATCAGAAAACGGGATAGCATCGGTATTTTTTACGATATCCCGGATTGTTGGGAGCATCATATCCTGAGGCAATCCTAACATTGACACTTCTGCTCCGGCCATTCCCAGCCTTTCATAACAGGCTGCTTCCATATGTTTCTGCAGCGCGGGTAGTTGAGTAACATGTGTATTCAGATTCATTGCAAGAATACATGCACCAAAAGGTTCATAAGTCATTCCATCCAGATTAAGCGGAATATTAATGAAGGTCATCGACCACGGATTCCCGGTAATTTCTTTTACTGTTAATCTAATATGGTCGTCGTGTGTGATAACCTCTATATCGGCAGTTACTCCTGTCTCACCAAATGTAAGTCTCAGAAGTTCATTTTCAAAAGAAGCTCCTGTGACAGAATAAATTGTATCATTCAACTTAACCGATGCACAGTAGGAAATCTCATCTGCATTCAGATAATTTTCATTGTCTTGTTTATCTGTAAATTGAAGATTTTTCCCAGAAGAGTCAATTACATATTTAAAATAACTATTTTCAAATACGATCTCTTCTGAGTTTGATGTACACCCTGTGATGGATACTAAATAAACAAAAAGTATCAACAACAGATTTCCTTTTATGATACAATCTAAATTTTTCATTTGATGTAATTTTTTATTAATGGCTGCATGAAACTCACATGATAATTTTCCATAGGTTTTTATGATTAATATAGCATGCTCGTTTCATACCTTAACATTATGATGAATCTATTTAAACTTAATATTCCACAGTAATTTCATGCAACAGTACCGAAATCTTTACTATGTATGGGTTGCCTTTCCATACTGCATTATCAACTCATTTCCCACCCCTGTCTGACCGGTTCCTGTATGATTGGATCTGCTTCAGGTATTCCGATGGCTTTCATATTTTCATTATCCCAAAGTATCTTCTCACCGCCAAGACGCAGGGACAATACTCCCAATAAGGTTAACTTGGTAAGTTTGGAAGCATACTCAAAATTCGACATTGGTGGTTCACCCCCTTTAATGGCGTCAAACCATTCACGATGATGTCCTTTGGAACGTGGGACAAGCTGTGATGGTGGAGCATATGATTCTCTTAAGCTTTCAGGGAATATTTCAGGAGCGCTGCTTGCTCCTCCGTTAGTGAGTATAACACCTTTCTCACCGATATACATGGCACCCCTTGAATTCAACTTAATGTTCTGTGGTAAAACTTCAGGAAGTTCGGGAAGCAATCCACCCGACAGCCAGGTAAGTTTGAGAGGCGGGCGATCACCATTGCCATCAAAATAGTAATAGCCAATTTCACCGAAAGGAGTAACTTCACTGCTGCCCCTGTTTCCTGCAGGAAAAACCTGTACACTTTTTGGCAGATCCAGATCCAATGCCCACGTAATAGCATCCATATCATGACAGCCGAAATCACCCAGTGCACCATTGCCATACTCCCAGAAATCACGCCATGTAAATGGGGTATAATTACTATGATAAGGCCGGAATGTTGAAGGACCAACCCATAAATCCCAATTAAAACCTTTAGGAACCTTCATTGACTCAGTCGGATATCCATTTATACCCTTCAAATATCGTGAAGCTCCCACCCATGAATAAGCCTGATGAATCGGGCCAATCACACCGGAACGAAGGACTTCAACTGTTTCACGCATAGTGTCTAGAGCATGAAGCTGGTTCCCCATCTGGGTTGCCAAACCTGTTTCAAGGGCTACATCATTAACTTTTTGAGCCTCCCAAATATTATGAGTCAACGGCTTTTGGCAATAAATATGTTTACCTGCCCTCATCGATTGGATTGATATACAGGCATGAGTATTATCCGGTGTGCAACAGATTACAGCATCGATTGCAGGATCTTTTTCCAGCATCCGTCGAAAATCTTCATATTCTGTAATTCTGTAATTGGGAAACTTTTGGGAATAATGTTCTTCAATTAATTTCTTCCTCGGCCTCCTTCCACTCTCATTGTTATTAGAACCCTGGCTTGCCCAATAATCAGCAGGATCAGCAATGCTTATGATTTGCACATCATCATATTTGAAAACTTCATTCAGGTGATGCATCGAAATGCCACCTGCCCCCACAAGTGCTATATTAATTTTATCACTAGGTGGAACAAATCCCTTTCCACCTAAAGT
>DASRQG010000640.1:0-4015 GCA_035645995.1 Mariniphaga sp.
ATTGGCATCCGAACGTTTAAGAAGATCGGTCGCGAGTATAAGGCGCTGTGAACGGATAAATTCGGATGTAGACAGTCCGGTAAGGGCTTTTAGTTTACGGTGCAGTTGCATACGGCTCATACCTACGGCCTTGCTGAATTCCTCTGAACTAAAAGTAGAAAACGTTATTTGTTCATGCAATACTTCCTTAATTTTTTCTAAAAAAGTTTCATCTACCGATGTAATAGCGAGGTCTTTGGGGACTAATACTAATTCCTGGCTATATCTTTCCCTTATACGCTCCCTGGATTCGATTATATTTTTTACTTTTTGTTTTAATAACCTTGTTTTAAAAGGCTTGGCAATATAATCGTTGGCTCCGGTTTGCAGGCCTGTGTAATTATCTTCATCACTTGTTTTGGCAGTGAGTAACACAATGGGAATATGGCTGGTGCGGGAATCCGTTTTAAGGGTTTCACAAAGTTCGAGTCCGCTTTTTCCTGGCATCATAATATCTGAGATCACTATATCCGGCACAATCTCAATGGCTTTATCTATACCTGCCTGTCCGTTCTCAGCTTCTATTATCATATACTCTTCGGAGAAAATATTGTAGATGTACTTCCGTAAGTCTCTGTTATCTTCTACAATAAGCATGATCCGGCTGTTTTCCTCCTGATTGTTGATATTTTTATCATTACCGGAAAATTCGTGATAGTTTACTTCTTCGGTAAGGATCATAGTGTTGACTTTTACGGCTTCATCAACATTATATCCTCCTTCTACCACAACATCTTCAAGAAGTTCTTCCTTATGGTACATTTTCTTTTCTACAGGCAGGATGAGCGTAAAGCGTAAGCTGTCTTCCCCAATACGCTCTGCGGTAATTTGTCCATGCGAAAGGGTAGCCAGCTCTTTTACCAATGCGAGTCCTATACCCGATCCCTCGCTATTTCCAGACTGGTAAAAACGTTCGAACAGCCGTTCAAGGTTTTCGTTGGTAATAAAAACGCCATTATTCTCAAAATGCATCTTAACAGTTCCACTTTCCATGATAGCACTAAATGAAACAATTCCCCCGTTAGGTGTATATTTAAATGCATTGGAGAGCAGGTTGATCAGTATTTTCTCTATGATATCACGATCGAACCAAACAATACCTGTTTCCGAAATTTCTACATGGTAATCAATCTTCTTTTTTTTCGCAGAATACCGAAAGGCTTCTGCCATGTTAAGCAATAAAAGATTAAGGTTACCTTGTCCCACTTTAAGCTTCCAATGTCCGGATTCTAGTTTGGAAAGATCCAATAACTGATCTACCAGGTTAAGCAGGCGGTTAGAGTTTTGACGTATCATTTTAAAATCCAGTTCATCATCGGGCTTAAGGGAAGTATTTTCCAATTGCCGGTCTACAGGAGCTGTAATGAGGGTAAGGGGCGTACGGAATTCATGCGAGATATTGGCAAAGAAACGGGACTTAAAACCGTCGAGTTCCATAAGTTTTTTATTTGTTTTTTGTCGGTTTCGCCATAAAAGAAAAAAGAAAAATCCCACCAGGCATGCAATGCCCACAATACCCAATAATACAGAACGTTGGTATTTTTGCTGTTGTGCTTTTAACGCACTCTCCGCTTTAAGCATGGATATTTCCTGCTCTTTCTTGTCGGTTTGGTAGCGGGTTTCGAGTTCTTTTACCTTTTCAAAATCAATGGTTTTGATGATTGTATCATTGAGGGCTTTGAGCTGTTCTGTAACTTCAAGGGCTTCTTTGTACTGCTTATTGCTTTTGTAGGCTTCTGCCAGTTGGGTTAAAATTACCAGGTATTCACTTGGGGAGACAATTGCATCAGGATCATCCATTAGTTTTATACCCTTCTCAATTGCTTTTATACTCTCTTCATATTTTCCTGACAAATTGAGGATTGTACCGGTAAGCCCCCATCCCTTGGCACTTAAATCCGGACGATTGATTTCGGTCATATAGTTTATGTAGTCTTCACAAACTTTCAAAGCTTTTTCTTCGCTATCGGAAAATAAATTGAGCAAGGCATATCTGTGATACACTTTATATAGTTGCCTGGTTTTATTGTGTTTTTTATAATAGTTGATTGCCTCCGGAAAAATTTCCGGGACTGATTCCGGCATGTTACCATGTTTGAAGCTATTGGAAAATGCCAGGTTGGTGGATGCCCGGTACCAGATAACGCTATCCTTTGCTTTTTCCGCAGCGGGGAGGGCCATTTTATACCACTCTGAAGGACTGGACAAGTTATACTTACCGGAAGCATATCGATAATCAAATAACAATTCTCCTATATTATTAACTGCCCAGGCCCGCTGTCCGGTTAAATTGGGGTGTACCTTGGTCAGACTGTCCACTTTTAAATAATACTGCAATGCGGTTTCATCCTTTTTAAGTAAAATGGAGTAAATGCCTTTAAGCATCCAGGCCCTTGCAAGCAGCTCCTTGTTTTCTGAAAAAACACCGGTACGTAACAGGCTGTCGGTTATTGCTTCTGCACGGATATATTTTCCCATTTCCCTGTAAACAAGGGTCCTTAACAAGCGGCTGTGAGCTTGTGTAATGCTTCCTGGGGCCTGAAGTGAATCGAGGGTGTTAATATAATGTATCACTTCCTTAAAGTTTCCTTCATCAATTAACCGTTCTATCTTTTCTGAATCCTGTGACTGTAATTGGGCGTATAGGGTAGAGGGTAGAGAAAAACTTAAGAATAGAAATAACACTATTACACTATGTAGGTGTAAGCCGGTTTGAAATACCCAAAAGTTACGTGCGTAAAATAAAAAAAGGGTTGGTATTTTTTTCATTAATTATTTATGATATCGATTAGCCCGATACCTTAATTCAAGTTATAAGTTCATATATATGAAAAGTTCACAAAATATTTTCCGATTAAAAATAATAAATTTTGATAATGTGATGATTATTTGCATTAAAATTTCCATGGAACAGACTACTGGAGTAAGAACCAAAAAATGATTTATGCCACGGCCTAAAAGGGTAGAATCATTTTTTATAAATAATTAGAGATTAACACGAAACCCAAACCAATTAACCAATAACAATTAACCTAATAACTTTTATTGTGGATTCGAGAACCTCTGCCACTTTTCTATGCACCTCATTAATTGTCATCCTGAGGTACGAACCCGATTTGGGTGAGTTAGGCGAGGATCTTCCGTATTGTTATCGGGACTCGTATTCAGATAAACATACAAGAACTTAGCATAGATGTGTAGATGGGTTTTCTATAAGACAATTCTGTAGATACTCAAAAATGACTTATACCTTGCCTTCCTAGGTATTCATCCACTTCTTGAAATCGCTTGTCTTTAGTCTACTAACAATGAATTCCTGGTCTCTTGGATTGACAACAGAAAGTTTAACCCGATGATTAAAATAAGGGTCTATTTTATGAATGGATGTTTTTGCGATGATTTGGCCGCGATTAATTCTGTAGAACTTGGTTTCATCCAATGTCTCAAATAATTCGTCTATGGTTTCATCAATAATAAAACGCTTATTTTCAGTTACACCAAACGTTATACTATCTTCAGAATAGCAATACTGCAGTTCTGAAATTGCGATCTGTACAAATCCTCCACCTTCTTTAACCAACAAGCCTTCTCTTTTAGAAGGTGCCTGCATGCTGCCAAGCAGTTGCTTTAATATGGTAGCGTCTATAGCGGCTGGTTTATTTGACTTCAGGAATTTACCCAAAGCAGTATTCAAATCATCTTTTTGAATGGGTTTTAACAAGTAATCTACACTGTTCACTTTAAATGCCTGAATGGCGTATTGATCGAAAGCTGTGGTAAAAATAATCGGAGCAGCTACCTCTATTTTTTGAAAAATCTCAAAACTCAATCCATCCGCCAATTGGATGTCCATAAATACTAAATCAGGGATAGTGTTTGTTTGAAACCATTGCACGGCATCTTCCACACTATCAATGATATCTAACAATTCATAATTCAAATTACATGCTTTTAGCAAACGTTGTAATTGGCTTGC
>DASRQG010000641.1:0-2073 GCA_035645995.1 Mariniphaga sp.
TTGTGCCATTTCTACCTTATTTGTTTGCCATACATAAAAACCTCCCATACCTGCAAGTCTAACTTCATCAAGGAAGAAATTTTTGGGGTAAAAACTTCTGCCGGCTGCAGCATAAAAGTAATGAGCAGGTCCATCAGTATACCTTCCATGTATGATAGACCCGGTGGTGGTTTTTAATGAATAATTTATGACTATATCGGGTAAAAAACGCTTCTGCTTCATGAGCTGGATAAAAGTACTTATCCATAAATCTCCTTTTGTGGTTTTCCATCCTTCATCATCATAGTATATCTGTCGTTCATTACGAACCTGATTGCTCGTGCGGAATGTTTCTGTTGGAAACCCCCACAATTTAACTGCGATTTTGTCAGGTACTACTGTCCAGTTAAAAGCAAGATATGAGTTCAATGAAGTATCTCCCGGCATAACATTAAGATGGGAGCCGGTTTCAAATGTTGAATAATCCTTTATTATAGCATAATCCATTTCGGGGACAGGTAAAGCATTAGGCCCCAGTTTTCCCGGAGCTACCTGAATCCATTTACTGATGTGGCTGCTCCCGTAATCGAACCATTCAGAGGTTTTCCTGGTTTGTCCTTTTATGGAGCTGCTGAAGAGGATTGTTAAAATTATGGATAGGATATTTAGGCAATTTTTATTTATTCTCATCCGTAAATGGTTGTTCTCGATGGTTAGTCTTAAAAAGCATGATGAATATTCATCTTTTGTTGTAATCAGTATATCACGTTGGTTATTTGAATAGCAAAAATAGAAAAACCTTTTAAAATAAAAATCTCTTTCGAAGCATCTTAGAAGATGTTAATGATGGTTGAAACAATTGGAATTCTTAATTTAGTTTTTTTATAAATTGGAATATGAGTACAAACAAAATTAGATTTGGGAAATGGTTTATTATACCATTTATTGGGATCTTTATTTTTGGCATTACCAGGCTTTTAATTCATTACCCCCAGCTGGCTGAAAGGTATTATTCTCAAAAATTTTATCCGGCATTGGCTACTGTAATTTCATATCTAAGTAGTTTTGTTCCTTTTTCTATTGATGATGCATTTTATTTAATTTTGATAATTTCAGCATTAATAATAATAGGGTTAACTATAGGGGGTAAAGTTTCTGTAAAACGTTCCGCTTTAATCATTCTAAATGTTTTATTCTCAGTTTATATCTTGTTTTATGTGCTTTGGGGTTTCAATTATTTTCGTGTTGATATCAATAACAGATTAGGTTTGATTGAACGTGAGGCAAATCAACAGGAATTTATGAATGTCTTTAATGATCTGATAGCATCTGCAAATGAAACCTATACATCTTATGACATTTTTAAGGAGGAAGAGATAGCAAAACAAATAGAGGAATCCTTCAGTCGATTAGTACCAATTTTAAAGATTAACTATCCGGGAGGTAGGCGCAGAGCAAAGCCGGTTACATTTAGCGGACTATTTGCTCAGGCCGGTATTTCAGGGTATTATGGGCCTTTCTTTAATGAAATACATATAAACACAAAATTGTTACCTGTAGAATTCCCATTCGTATTGGCGCATGAGAAAGCCCATCAATTTGGTATTACCGGTGAAGCAGAGGCCAATTTCTATGCATGGCTGGTATGTACTCAAAGCGAATCAAAACAATTGCAATATTCTGCCAACCTTATTGCATTGCGATATTTTATGGTTCATGGGAGAGATCAGGAGGGTTATCGTGAGGCAATTAAGAAAATTGATAAACGTGTTTTAGAAGACATCCGCAGGATTTATCAACACTGGCAGAGTCTGCGAAATGATAAAGTAGAAGCTGTAGCCGAACGTATGAATGATGCTTATCTCAAAACAAATCAGGTGGAAAAAGGAATCGCGGATTACACAGGTATTGTCAAACATATTATGGATTTTTCATTGGATACAGCATTTAGAGAAAAGGCAGGATTTTAGAGAACAACTGAGATATTAATTGCGGAAGCTGCTGATTCAATAGTCCGGAGTCTTATTCATTTTTAATAGAATGTTTTTTGTATTGTATAAGTACAATTACTTAATAAAGTAGTAAAAAGTAAAG
>DASRQG010000642.1:0-5868 GCA_035645995.1 Mariniphaga sp.
CCAACGAATGAACTTCCGGGAATCAATGCGGGCAGTTTAACCCAGGAACCTATTTATCCATATTTTGATGCTAATTTTATACGATTACAGGATGTCTCTCTGACTTATAAGTTCCCATCCTCTTTCTTATCCAGAATCTCCTTCTCAGAATTATCAGCATTTGTAAACATTAAAAATCTGGCAACTTTTACTGATTGGGAAGGCCTTGATCCTGAATATTCTGAGCAAGCTGATGTCCCAAGGGCACGAAGCTATATACTTGGTTTACGATTAGCATTTTAACCAATTAATTTACAGTCCCATGAAAAAAATATATCTTATAATATTCATTAGCCTTTTATTACAAATAAGTTGTAATGAAGACAGTTTTCTACTTGAGGATCCCAAGGATGCAATCTATGCCGAAAATTTATACCAAACTTATACAGGATTTGATCTGAGTTTAAATTCTGTGTATTCATTTATGCGTCAACTGTATGTAAGAGGTGATACGAGAACACGAGACCAGTTATGGGTTCAAAATACGGATAATGTAACCACCCGTACACATGATGTTAATTGGTTTACCAGTATCTCACCCGGATGGAGCGAAGTAAATGACGTTTACAACTGGCTTTATAGAATCGTTAATACAACAAATATGATCATTAACCGGGCTGAGGGTGACGTTGATTGGGAAGGCTCCAATGACCAGGAGAATCTCCGTAATAAACAAGAAATTCTGGGTCAGGCCAGAGTAGCACGCGCCTGGGCATACAGGTTATTGATATATGCATTCGGCCCAGTCCCTTTAAGCACTGAAGAAATTACCGGTGAGACCTATAGTAATGCCTGGGACAGAAATTCCATTGAAGAAATAAAAGCTCAGATGGAAGAAGACCTTACCTTAGGTGTTGAATATCTTGAACTGTATGGTGAGAATCAAACGCACCTCAGCGGTGCAGCTGCACGACACTATCTGGGTGAACTTTATCTTTCTATGGGAGAATTTCAAAAAGCAGTAGATGTTCTGGCCCCTCTAGCTAATTCAACTGAGTACACCCTTGTAAACTCCCGCTTTGGAAGAACTGCAAACAATGTGGATGGAAATTATTTCATTGACATGTTTCGATCTCCTTATCGTAAAGATGGAAATACAGAATCAATATTCATATTTGCGAATGGGGTTGCAGTACCAGGCTCCGAAGATTTTGCACTGATGAATTCCTATATAGGTGAGTATAGATCATTTAGCAGGATTGCCAATAATGAATTCTGGTGGTCGAGATATGGTGGCAATGCCCGTTGCAGGTATCATTTCACACCCTATTCTATGAGCAATAAAGCCGATTATGAGCTCTATGCAAAATACCGTAACACCTGGAGCAATCCTAATAACAGGCATTACATTGACAGATGGCTTTGGGAAAATGAAGACGGACGCGATAACTTTATCTATGAAGACAGTGATATAAGAGGACACTATACCTCTGTTCGAAGATTTTTCGTTTACGACTGGAATGAGAACGGTGTAGTTACTGATCCGCCTCCTTTCCCTGTAGATTCAGCCATAACTCAACACTCCGATAACATTTATGCCATGAAGAATGATGAGGACTTTTTTATTGGGGATACCATTTATACTTATTTCGCATATAATCCAAGCGATATAGGTTCTGTGCAATGGTATAATAAACATACCTATTCCTATTCAAGAAAATGGGAAGTAGAGATGGATTATACTACCAATGACTGGAACTCTCAAAACGATTGGCATACGGTCGTTCATCTTCGCATGGCTGATTCATATCTTTTATATGCCGAAGCTCTATTCATGAATGGCAATAGTGCTGAAGCTGCTGTATGGATTAATAAAGTACGGGAAAGAGCTGGTGCAAGTCAAATCGTTGCGGATCAAGTATCACTCGATTTTATTCTTGACGAACGCAGCAGGGAACTGGTAGGTGAAGAATTGAGGAAAATAACTTTACTAAGAACCGGTAAATATTTAGAACGTACCAGAAAATATAATCCTTTATCCATGCATTATGTGCAGGATCATCATAAATTGTATCCTTTCCCATCAACTGCAATAGATGCTAATAAAGATAAACTGATGGATCAGAATGTAGGATATGGTGGTTCTACAACATGTGATTTCACTCCACAAGGTTATCCCGACGAATAACAAAAGAAGTTTGTTATTTTTAGCAGTATCAATAATACTTCAGGTAAACTTCTACCTGAAGTAGCTTAAATCATCGATATGCATTTGAAAAATAAAATTATTGTACTTCTCTGTTCAGTTATTATTGCTGCCTGTAGCACTCCTGCGATTATAGATTCAGCTCAAGGCGAACAACCCGTTGACCTGGTTTACCCTATGCTCGATGCGGCCAACTCGCGATGGTTTTACTTCAGTTCGGCATCCAGGCCATTCGGGATGGTTAACCTCAGTCCCGACATGGTAGTAAATGGAACCTGGGGAGCAGGTTACAGGTATAATGTGGATACTATCCGCTGCTTTAGCCATATACATGCATGGCAGCTCTCAGGTGTTCCTGTGATGCCGGTTACAGGAGCCTTTATGGGACACCTCGGACCGGATAATTATGGATCTGCCTACTCTCATGAAAATGAACAAGTCTTTCCGGGATATCATCAGATTTATCTCGACAGCTATAACATTAATGCTGAGCTTACTTCAACCACCCGGGTAGGCTTTCATAAATATACCTTCCCCCGTTCTGATGAAAGCCATATCCTGTTTGATTTTACTACAACCTTAGGGCCTTCTGACACCGAGTTTGGTTATGTTAAAATGACCAGCAATACTGAGCTGGAAGGCTATGCAATTATGGCTCCTACGGTAAGAAGGCCGAAACCTGTACATATCTTTTTTGTAGTGCAGTTTGATAAACCTTTTGATAAATTTTCGGCGTGGAAAGAAAGACAGCAAATAGAGGTGGAAGATGAAATCAAAGGTAAAGCTACCGGAGCTTATGTTAGTTTCCCCACCATAGAGGGGGAGATCCGGAAAATGAAGGTGGCAATATCTTATGTCAGCTCAGAACAGGCGCGTAAGAACCTGCAGGAAGAACTCGATCATTGGGACTTTAACCGTGTTGTGGAGGAATCACGATCAGTCTGGAATGATCAATTAAGCAGAATTGAAATTGAAGGTGGCTCATTGACGGAAAGAAGAAGGTTTTATACTGATTTGTGGAAGTCGTTGCAGGGAAGACGAATAATAAGCGACGCCAATGGTAAGTATTGCGACATGACCGGCTCAGAAAGAAGAATTGGACAGATTCCGTTGGATGAGCATGGAAAGCCTCAATTTAACCATCATAATTTTGATGCCATGTGGGGAGCACAATGGTCGTTGAACACACTGTGGCATCTGGTATATCCTGAGATAACAGAATCGTTTGTTAATTCAATGTTGATGATGTACGACGACGGAGGGTTAATTCCAAGAGGGCCTTCCGGAGGGAATTACACCTATGTAATGATTGGTGCAACATCCACTCCATTTATAGTAAGTGCCTGGATGAAAGGAATCGGAAGTTTTGATATCGAAAAAGCTTATGAAGGAATGCGTAAGAATCATATGTCAGGTGGATTGATGTCGAAAGCAGGATATGAACATGATACTTTTATGGGAGGGGGCATTGAAGCCTATATTAACAAGGGGTACATCCCCTACCCGCTTCACGAGAAAAGGTATGGATTCCATCAGGCCGGTGCTTCACAAACGCTTGAATATGCATATCAGGACTGGACCTTGGCCCAATTGGCAAAATCGTTAAATAAAATCAATGATTATAATCTGTTTAGCAAAAGAGCTCTTAATTATAAAAAACTGTGGCATAAAGAGAAGGGATGGATGTGGGCAAAAGACCCTCAGGGAAAATGGATCGAACCATTTGAGGTCCTCAAATATGGAAACGCATGGGTCGAAAGTAATGCAGCTCAATATTCATGGTGGGTTCCTCATGATGTAAAAGGATTGATCGAACTAAATGGCGGTGCTGATAAATTTACCAATAAACTGAATGAATCGTTTGAAAAAGCGGAGCTGCATGATTTCGTATCCGGAAAATCTCACAGCGTTGAAACTGTTAAAGAGAACCGGGAGGTTTTTATCAACTATGGAAATCAACCTTGCATGCATACTGCCTTTTTATTTAATCATGCCGGCAAGCCTTGGCTGACTCAATATTGGTCAAGAAAAGTGGTTGAAAAAGTATATTCTGATCTGACCCCTGATTTTGGTTATAGTGGTGACGAAGACCAGGGTTTAATGGGAACACTGTCAGCCTTAATAAAAATAGGCTTGTTCTCAGTAAATGGAGGAACAGATACCGAGCCTTATTATGAAATAGGAAGTCCGCTGTTCGATAAAATTACCATTCATCTGAATCCGGATTATTATAACAGTGAAAGTTTCGTCATTCAAACTATAAATAATAGTCATGAAAACCCGTATATCCAATCAGCCATTCTGAATGGGAAACCTTTGAACCGGCCATTCTTTCTTCATAAAGATTTGATTAATGGGAATAAACTTCAATTGAACATGGGGCCTCATCCTGATAAAAATTGGGGCGTTGAATGATGATAAATGATGAAAAAGCTGTTCTGCATATCAATTTTAGTACTTTTATTTTCTGTCTTGTTACAAGGCAGTGAAAAAAAATTACCCAATATCATCTTATTTGTTTCAGATGATCATGGTGCCGATGATGCAGGCTGTTTTGGAAACCCGAACCTTAAAACACCTGTTCTGGACAATCTGGCTAAAGAAGGAATGATCTTCAGTAATGCTTTTTCACCTGCATCGGTTTGTGCCCCCTCACGTTCTGCTCTCTTTACAGGTTTGTATCCACATCGAAACGGGTGTCATCAGAATCATGGGTCTGTGAAACCTGGCATTGAAACGTTGCCATATTACCTTAATACATTAGGATATGAGGTAGTGCTGGCCGGAAAGCGTCACATCAAACCTGAAAGTTCATTTGAATTTAAGTATATTGATAGAGTTGATATTCCTGATTTTCTAAGAACCATTAACAACACACCTTTTTGTTTGGTTATCAGTTTTAATGCCCCTCATCAACCATATTTTAATCATAAAGAGGGATATAAAAATGTAGAATCCAAACCCTGGTTGCCCGATACCAGGGAAACCGGATTATATACAGCTGCATATTACGATCATGTTAACATACTTGATAATGAACTTGGAGCTTGTTTGTTTTGGATCGAAAAATATGGATTTGCAGATGCAGTTCAGATCTATACCAGCGATCACGGGCCTGCATTTCCTTTTGCTAAATGGAGCTTATACAATCAGGGCATCAAGGTGCCCTTAATTATTAAATGGAAAAATAATATTGAAGAAGGTACACAAACCAGCACAATGGTGAGCCTAATTGATTTACTCCCAACACTTGTTGAACTGGCAGGTGGCACTATCCCACATGACATTGACGGTAAAAGCCTTATACCATTAATGAATCAACAGAAGGAAAACATCCACGACTTTCTCTTTGCAGCCTACACAAATACAGGTGTGGCAGGTGCAAACGAATTTCCAATAAGAGCAGTATTTAACTCAAAATATAAGCTGATCGTTAATATTAAGCATCAAAACAAATTTCACATCAAGCGTATGGATGAACATGATGAACGTGCTGTTATTGATAGTTATGCTGTATTAAATTCATGGCTTGAAAAAGGTGCCGGTACTGAAGCTCATAAAAGAGCACTTGCACATTGGAACCGGCCTGCAATAGAATTCTATGATCTGGAGAAAGACCCGTATGAATTAAATAACATAGCAGATAACGCTCACATAGAAATGCACAGGAATCAACTCCTGAC
>DASRQG010000643.1:0-3025 GCA_035645995.1 Mariniphaga sp.
TGATGGCCTTAAGGCTGAACGTGAACAAGGAATTACTATCGATGTAGCTTACCGATATTTTTCAACGGCAAACCGAAAGTTTATTATTGCTGATACACCCGGGCATGAACAATATACCCGGAATATGATTACAGGAGGGTCTACAGCAAATCTTGCAATCATACTTATTGATGCAACCAAAGGGGTGATAACACAAACACGGCGTCATACTTTTCTTGTTTCACTGCTCGGGATTAAACATGTTGTGTTGGCAGTAAACAAAATGGATCTTGTTGATTATAGCCAGGAAGTATTTGATGATATTTGCGAAAAATATAAAAATTTCGTTACTCAGCTCGATATTCCGGATGTGGAATGTATTCCGCTATCGGCATTAAAAGGCGATAATGTAGTTGAAATTTCTTCAAGAATACCATGGTATCATGGGAAAAGTCTATTGGAGTTCCTTGAAAATGTACATGTTAGCAGTGATCGCAATTACGATGATTTTAGATTTCCGGTACAATATGTACTTCGTCCCGACCGTGATTTCAGGGGATTCTCAGGAAAAGTTGTATCAGGTATAATTAAAGTTGGTGATGTTGTTATGGCGCTGCCTTCACGAAAGCAATCAAAGGTGAAAAGCATACCTACTTATGATAAAGGTTTGGATCAGGCTTTTCCACCGCAATCGGTTACTCTGGTGCTAGAAGATGAGATCGATATTTCGAGAGGAGAAATGTTGGTAAAGACAGATAATCTCCCTCGTATGGAAAGACATTTTGAATCCATGCTTGTATGGATGGATGAATCACCTATGGATTTGTCAGTACAATATTACCTAAAGCATACAACAAATACAACCAGGGCACGTATTGATTTAATCCGATATAAGGTAGACGTTAACACTCTTGAGAAATCGGAAGTGGAGAATCTTTCCCTGAATGAAATTGGAAGGGCAGTTGTTACTACTGCAAAAACATTATATTTCGACCCTTATAAAAAGAATAAAAATACCGGATCTTTTGTTTTAATTCATCCTGTTACCAATAATACAGTGGCAGTAGGGATGATACTGGATAAGCTGCAAAGCAGAGACTTGCCTTCCAGGATTACCGATGTTGATAAAGAAAATATCCGCAAAGGGAAATCACTTATTGAAACAGAAAAACGGCAGGTTCGTTATAATCAAAAAGGATCTACCCTTTGGTTCACCGGTTTACATGGTTCAGGTAAAAATGAATTAGCCTTCAGCCTTGAAAAACGGCTTTTTGATATGGGTGCTACTGTAGTACTGCTTGATGGAAGTTCTGTTCGTTCAGGGCTTAATCGTGAATTGGATTATTCTCCTGCCGACAGAGCTGAAAATCTGAGAAGGGTGGCCCATATCTGCAAGATATTAAATGATCAGGGCATTATAGTAATTGCTTCTTTTATTTCGCGAAACGACCAGTTACGGAAACAAATAGCTCAGATTGTTAATGAAGATCATTTTCACTTATTTTACATGAATGCCCCACCTGAATATTGTCGCCAGAATAAGCCGGAACTATATGATAAAGCGGAAAGAGGAGAAATTGAAAACCTTCCCGGTGTTGATCTAGAATATGAAGTTCCTGAAGATGCGAAGTTGGTTTTCGATCCTGTTCATAATGAACTGAACCTTGACAATATTGTTTCATACCTCGAAAAACATAATATATTTCCGCTAAGTAAAGACTAATGAAAATACTCGTTACCGGTACTGCCGGTTTTATAGGATTTCATCTTGCCCGAAAGCTGGTTTCCCAAGGGCATAAAGTTGTTGGAATTGATAATATCAATGATTATTATTCACAAGAGCTTAAATTTTCTCGTTTAAAAGAAGCCGGTATTTCATCAGATGCTGAAATTTGGTATCAGCAGATTGAAAGCGCAATAAATCCGAATTATTCCTTCATTAGGATGAACCTGGAAGATAAAGATGAACTCTATAAATTGTTTGAAAAGGAGCATTTTGATGTTGTATGTAATCTGGCTGCTCAGGCTGGTGTCCGGTACAGCATTGAGAACCCACATGCATACATAAACAGCAATATAGTTGGTTTCATTAATATTCTTGAGGCTTGTAGAAATAACAAAGTGAAGCATCTGTTATATGCCAGCTCTTCGAGTGTATATGGTAACAGCAAAGTAATGCCGTTGTCAACCAATCAGTCGGTAGATAATCCTATTAGCTTGTATGCAGCAACCAAAAAAAGTAACGAGCTTATGGCTCATACTTACAGTCATTTATTTGGTATTCCTACAACAGGGTTAAGGTTCTTTACCGTTTATGGTCCCTGGGGCCGTCCCGATATGGCATATTTTCTTTTTACTAAATCTATTTTAGAAAGTAAACCTATAAAGGTTTTTAATCAGGGGGAATTGTATCGTGATTTTACATATGTTGATGATATTGTTGAAGGAATTATAAATATTTTAAATGGTGTTCCTGACAATGATCCTCCATATAAGGTATACAACATTGGTAATTCATCACCTGTGAAACTGATGGAATTTATAGAAACCATTGAGTCGGCATTGGATAAAAAAGCAGTTAAAGCATTCAAGGAAATGCAACCTGGTGATGTTTATAAAACTTTTGCAGACGTCAGTGAATTGGAAAGAGATTTTAATTACCGGCCCGATACTCCACTTGCTGATGGAATTGCCAGGTTTGTAGAGTGGTATCAGCAGTATTATAAATAAACCTTAACAGGGTACCCAAATTATTTTAGACGCTTTATAATTAAAGTGTTTTCTATTTATTACAGAAAAGGGTTGCTTTAGGAATTAACCGAACTGTTTAACCATTTTTTGAAATCAGAAGATTGGTCTATACTTACAATCATTTCAAATTCATTGTCAGATTTAGGTTGAAGCTCTGGTTTAATTCTTGAATCACTCCTTTTGATTATTCTTTAATGGAGGTTGATTTTCTATTGGTGCTCCGGCCGGATCAATGATTTGGATTTGCTGTCGCGGATATACAAATTTAATTTTACCCTTATATTCAGGCTTGTTT
>DASRQG010000644.1:0-16597 GCA_035645995.1 Mariniphaga sp.
AATCATGGTTCAGCAACGGATGTTACCGGTCATTATATGATGGTAGATCTGCCAATCGGAGAATATGTTCTGGTAGCAAGAATGGTTGGCTATAAAACAGTTAAAAAGGATGTAGTTATTAAAGCCGGCCATACGCTTGAAGTGAATTTTGAACTGGAAGAGGACAATATGCGGGTGAACGAAGTTGTTGTTACCGGCACCAGAACATTCAAACGACAAACCGAAAGTGCCGTTATTGTTAATGTGCTTGATTCAAAAACCATCAAGAATGTAGCTGCACAAACAGTTTCCCAAACATTAAACTTCCAGCCGGGGCTTAGAATGGAAGTTGATTGCCAGACCTGTAATTATTCCCAGTTAAGAATGAACGGCCTGGGAGGTGCTTATAGCCAAATCCTGGTTAACAGCAGATCGGTGTTCAGTCCTCTTACAGGTTTATATGGACTTGAACAACTGCCGGCTGAAATGGTAGAACGCATTGAAGTGGTTAGAGGTGGTGCTTCTGCTTTATATGGTTCTAGTGCTATTGGAGGTACTGTAAATATCATTACCAGAATGCCTCAACGTAACTCTTTTGACATCACTGCCAATAACTCTGTTATTGCTGGTGGTGCAAGCGACTATTTAATGAACGGAACAATCACTGCTTTGTCTCAAAGCCGGAAAGCAGGCGTCGCTTTATTTACTTCTCATCGCAACAGAAATGCATACGATCATAATAATGATAATTTTTCTGAACTTCCAACCTTGACGAATAATTCCTTTGGCCTTAATGCATTTTTTAATTTCTCAGATCGCAAAAAACTTCAGGCCAATTTCTCAAGTATGCATGAATATCGGTATGGTGGCGAAATGATTGATGGCCCTGCCTTCCTTGCTAAACAATCAGAAGAACGTACCCATGACATTTTAATGGGGGGTGTCGATTATGAAATTACAAGTGAAGACTATTTGACTTCTCTGGTTGTATATACTGCCGGGCAGTTTACCGACAGAAACCATTTTACAGGCATTGCGCCGATAGACCCGATAGAAATCCAGGAATACAACAATATGCCGCCATATGGTAATTCTGAAAACTATACACTTCAGGGAGGGCTTCAATTGAATCATACAATCGAAGACTTTTTATCCGGTACCAATACCTTCACATTTGGTTCAGAATATTTGGTGGATAATGTATTTGACGAGATTGAAACCTATAATTATTTAATCGATCAGGATGCCCGTAACCTTGGTATTTTTGCACAAAGTGACTGGGACCTTTACCGATGGTTGAACCTCCTAACCGGTGTCCGTGCTGACAAACATAATTTTGTTGATAATTTTATTTTCAACCCCAGGGTATCTTTGTTGGTTAAACCCAACGATAATTCACAGCTTCGGTTGGCATGGTCAACAGGATTCAGGGCACCTCAGGCATTTGATACTGATCTGCACATTGCCTTTGCCGGAGGTGGAATTCAGACTGTCACGCTTGCCGATGATTTAAAGGAGGAACGTTCTCAAAGCTTCAGTACCTCATTCAATTGGGACAAACCAACCGAAAAACATATTTACGGATTTACATTAGAAGGTTTTTATACCCGACTTAACAATGCTTTTATTCTGGAAGAAATTGGAAAAGATGCTGAAGGAAATTCCCTGATGGAAAAAAGAAACGGCGATAAAAGCGAAGTTTATGGAACTACCTTCGAAGTCAGAGCTAACTATAACAGGGTTTTACAAGTTGAAGGGGGCATTACGCTTCAGAAAAGTCTTTACAGCCAGCCGGTTGAATGGTCGGAACAAATTGAAGGTACTAAAAACTATTTAAGAAGCCCCGATTCATATGGTTATTTTACCACAACCCTCACTCCGGGAAATCAATTTAGTGCATCTGTTTCAGGCATCTACACCGGTTCAATGCTTGTTCCTCATTATGGACTGGCAGGTGATCCGGGTACCCCCGAACAGGATATTCTGTTTAAGTCACCTAATTTTATGGAGCTGAATATGAAACTTGCTTATATTTTCAACTTAAAAATCATTGATACCTCTATTGAACTATCAGGTGGAATTAATAATATACTCGATCATTATCAAAATGATTTTGATTCCGGCCCTAATCGTGATAGTAATTATGTATACGGACCGGCAAGACCACGAACCTATTTTTTTGGCTTGAGAATTTTCAATTAATACAAGATTGTATTCCAATAAATAATTAAGGCATTACCTGCATTCAATAATCTCAACTTTAAGTTGCTGATACTATTAAAAATTGCAGGTAATGCCTTAAATTTTTACCGGACAATTACAGGCCAATATCTCAGTTCTTCCCCTTGTTTTTATAATGTTTCTCGGGCTGTTTCAGTGCCCGCCAAATGAGATAAATACCTCCCAGCATAAAAGGCACACTCAGCCATTGACCCATATTTAAAGCCATCGTAGCTTCAAATGCTTCCTGATCTTCTTTTATAAATTCAATTAAAAAACGGGCGGTAAATACCATTACAAACAACACTCCTGTAAGCAAACCTTGTTTATACCTGGCTCGCGTACGCCAATACAAATGCATCAAAACAGCAAAGGTAAGCAGGTAAGCCAACGATTCATAGATTTGTGTAGGGTGCTTTGCTGCTATCTCATTATTTCGCTCAAAAATAAATCCCCAAGGCAAAGTAGTTTCAATTCCATATATCTCAGAATTCATCAGGTTCCCCAGTCGAATAAATGCAGCCACCAGCGCTGTAGGTACCACTACCCTGTCAATGGTCCAGAATACATTTCGTTTAGTAACTTTGGCAGAATGAATCAGTAGTGCAATAAAGATACCTAATGCACCACCATGGCTGGCAAGCCCTCCATGCCAAACTTTTAGAATTTCTCCCGGATGTTGCGAATAATAATCCCACCCATAAAAAAACACATGTCCGAGTCTTGCACCAAGAATGGTAGCAATTATGATGTAAAAGAACAGAGAATCAACCCACTTTTGAGGAACATTTTCTGTCTTGAACATCTTCTCACCTATATAATAAGCAATCAGAAAACCTGAGGCAAAGAGAAAACCATACCACCTTACCGAAAATGGTCCAAGGCTGAACATTTCGGGGTTTACATTCCAATGAATGTAATTTAAAATTTGTATCATATTGAATATAAAAAATTTGCTCCCTTACATGAAAGGTTATCTGACTGCTGACACTCCCTTACCATGACATTGTTTGTATTTCTTCCCACTTCCACATGGACAAGGGTCATTTCTGCCGACCTTCTTCTCTACCCTTACCGGTTGAGGTTTAGAACGCTCACCAGTCTGGGTTGAAGCTCCCTGCATCGGATTTTCAACACCAGGCATCTCCGACTTTTGTGTTTTATACTTACTCATATCAGTTCGCTTCCTTTCCTCTGCCTGCCTTACCTGATTCGGATCCTGAATAGGAATATGTCCCTTCATCAGAGTACCTACTACATCCTTGTTAACCTTGTTTATCATGATCTTAAACAAGTTAAACGACTCGAACTTGTATATAAGCAATGGATCTTTCTGTTCGTAGGTAGCATTTTGAACTGATTGCTTCAAATCATCCATCTCACGCAACTGTTCTTTCCAGGCATTGTCGATCGTATTAAGAACTATCTGCTTTTGATATGATTTAACCAACTCCTTACCCTGATTAAGATAAGCATTTTCAAGGTTACAAATTATTTGGAAAATCCTTTTACCATCAGATATTGGTACAACAATATTTTTGTAAACCTGCGATTTGGTTTCATATACATTCTTAATGACCGGATAAGCTTGTTTAGAAATAGTATCAACTTTTCTTTTATAACTATCGATCATTTTTCCATAAATCTTCTCTGTGATTTCATTCTGAGAAAGCCGCTTGAACTCCTCCTCAGGTACCGGTGATTCCATCGATAGTAAACGCATCAGCTCCATGTTGAAGTCTTCGAACTGATCGGAACCATAGTATTCGTTCACTAAATCCTCTACTGAATCATACATCATATTCAGCAAATCAACTTCAAGTCGTTCACCGAACAAGGCATGCTTGCGTTTCTTATAGATAACCTCACGTTGCGAGTTCATCACATCATCATACTCAAGAAGTCTTTTACGAATACCGAAGTTATTCTCTTCAACTTTGCGCTGGGCACGTTCAATTGACTTGGAAATCATGGAATGCTGAATCACTTCACCTTCCTTAAGCCCCAACTTATCCATTATGCCTGAAATACGGTCAGAACCGAACAAGCGCATCAGATCATCTTCCAACGATACATAGAATTGGGATGATCCCGGATCTCCCTGCCTTCCTGCACGCCCTCTTAACTGGCGGTCAACACGACGGGAATCATGACGTTCTGTACCTATAATTGCAAGCCCTCCTGATTTTTTTACCTCAGGCGAAAGTTTTATATCTGTACCACGGCCGGCCATATTGGTTGCAATTGTTACTGCACCTGAACGTCCTGCTTCAGCAACTATTTCTGCTTCCCTCGCATGCAACTTGGCATTCAACACATTATGCTTTATGCCCCTGATCTTTAACATACGACTCAACAACTCCGATATTTCAACAGAAGTGGTACCTACCAGTACCGGCCTGCCCTTAGAATTGAGTTCAACTATTTCATCAATTACTGAATTATACTTCTCCCGCTTTGTTTTATATACATAATCTTCGCGATCGTCCCTTACAACCGGCCGGTTCGTTGGTATTACCACAACCTCCAGTTTATAGATATCCCAAAATTCGCCGGCTTCAGTTTCAGCAGTACCTGTCATACCTGCCAGCTTATGATACATCCTGAAATAGTTCTGAAGCGTAATAGTTGCAAAGGTTTGTGTAGCTGCTTCTACTTTTACACGTTCTTTTGCTTCAATAGCCTGATGCAGGCCATCTGAATAACGCCTCCCCTCCATAATACGGCCGGTCTGTTCATCTACAATTTTAACCTTGTTATCAATAACAACATATTCCACATCTTTTTCAAACATGGTATATGCCTTAAGTAACTGATTAATGGTATGTACGCGCTCTGACTTAACTGCATAGTCCTGAAGGAGCTTATCCTTCTTCTCCTGCAACTCGTCGGGTGAAAGGCCTGCGTTCTCTAAGTCAGCCAACTTGGCTCCCATATCCGGAAGTACAAAGAAATCCGGTTCTGCAATTCCCTCCGAAATTAAATCAATTCCCTTATCTGTAAGCTCTACAGAATTCTGTTTCTCTTCGATGACAAAATAGAGTGGATCGGTAACAATATGCATGTTCTTATTGTTATCCTGCATGTAAAAATTCTCTGTTTTTGTCATCAGGTTCCTCATACCTTCCTCACTGAGGAACTTTATTATGGATTTATTTTTAGGTAATCCTTTGTGAGCACGCAACAACAGCAAACCTCCTTCTTTTCGTTCCTCGTCAGTAAGGTTCTCCTTCGATAACAGTCGTTTTGCTTCAGTGAAAATGTGATTCACCTCATCACGTTGTGCTTTATATATTTTTTCAACAAATCCTTTCAGTTCTTCAAACTGCTGATGATCACCTTTAGGTACAGGGCCTGAAATTATTAAGGGTGTACGTGCATCATCGATAAGCACTGAGTCTACCTCATCCACTATCGCATAATGATGCTTCCGCTGCACCAAGTCCTCTGGATTAATAGCCATATTATCACGCAGATAATCAAAACCAAATTCATTGTTGGTTCCATAAGTTATATCTGCATTATAAGCCTGGCGACGGGATTCTGAGTTGGGCTGGTGTTTATCGATACAATCAATGGTAAGTCCGTGAAATTCATAAATAGGCCCCATCCATTCTGCATCCCTTTTCGAAAGATAATCATTCACAGTAACAAGGTGCACACCTCTTCCTGCAAGTGCATTCAGAAATACAGGCAAAGTAGCGGCAAGTGTTTTACCTTCACCCGTAGCCATCTCTGCAATCTTCCCCTGATGCAATACAATGCCACCAATTAACTGCACATCGTAATGCACCATATCCCATGTAACCTCACTACCACCAGCTATCCAACTGTTTTTCCAATAGGCCTTTTCATTTTCAATGGTAATACTTGAACGCGTAGAGGCGAGATCACGATCATATTGTCGTGCACTTACTTCCAGAGTTTTATTTTCCTTAAAACGACGTGCAGTATCTTTTACTATCGCAAAAGCAACCGGTAGAATTTCTTGTAATACAGCTTCTAATTTCTCCAGTATTACTTCTTCCAGCTTATCTATTTGTTCGTATATATTCTCACTTTCCTGAATGTCAGATTCTTCTGCCAATGCTTTAAGCTCAGCAATCTTTTCTTCTTCAGCACCGATCCGCTCTTTGATAATATCTCTGAGTTTATCCGTTTCAGCACGTAAACCATCATTCGACAACGAGGTTAGACGCTTATGCTCCTCATTTATCTGTGCAACTAGCGGAGCTGTTTCTTTTATATCCCGTTCCGATTTATTGCCTAATATTTTCCCTAGTATTTTTGTTACAAAAGCCATAACTATCTATTAATAAAAACAGGTGCAAAGGTAATCAATTGTAAAGGCTTAACCCGAAAAATCAGACCAAATATTTCCAGAAAACTCACAAGGAGATTCATTTTATTGAATTCACTTAATATATAGACTGTAAATAAATGTATTCCCTTTAAAATTTTTCACATCCTGCTACTTCAACTTATTGCGGCAATACGTTTAAGAAAATCTCGCACTTCTTCATAATTTTCTACTTTATAGCCTGCAAGCGTATTTGCCATACCTACTTTTATGGTTACTGCTTCAGATGGTATTGCAGAAAACAGATATTCATCGGTCCAGTCATCACCTATGGCTACAATCTTCTCTGCAGGATTTAGCTGTAACACTTTTTGTGCAGCTCTGCCTTTGTTAATTCCCCGGTTTTTTATCTCAATCACCTTATTACCTTCCAGTATCTCCAGATTCAGGTTTGCTACCAGACTGGTTAATTCATCTTTTAATTCAATGGCTCTGTTTAATCCCAATTCAGGATCTGTTTTCCTGTGATGCCATACTAAACTGAAGTTCTTTTCTTCCACAAAAGAACCCGGTGTTCTGTCTACATAAAATTCTAGGGATGAGCGAATATTATCTTTCCACGAATCATCAAGTTGTTCTATCATCTCCCAATCACTTCCGGCCGGCCTTATCCAAACTCCATGTTCTACTATTAAGGTGTAAGGCTTTTTTCCAAACCATTCTTCAAACGTACTTTTATCACGACCGCTTATGAGTACCACCCTGTTGCTTGGATTCTCCGACAGATTATCAAGCAATTCATAAAGCTCAGTATCAGGTTTTGCGTGTTGTGGATTATCTCTGAAGTCAATTAGCGTTCCGTCATAATCAAGAAAGAAAATACGGTTTTTCGATTGTTTAATATCTTCTAATATGTTTACTTTAGTTCTTTCTGTTAACTTTTTAACCAGATACTTCTGCTCATTTTGACGCACCTTATCAAGCGTGTTCAAAAAATCTGTTGCCCATTTCCGCACATTATAACGCTTCAACCTTTTCTGTAAAACAGTATTTCGCTCTATCTGCTCATCCAATGGCATCTCAATTGCTTTTTTGATTGCTTCGGCTATTTGTGGTTTGTTATTGGGATTAATTATAATTGCCTCACTCATCTCTTTGGCTGCCCCGGCCATCTCACTCAATATTAAAACTCCCCTGCCATCCGACTTGGAAGCTATGAATTCTTTGGCCACCAAATTCATACCATCTCTTATCGGCGTTATTAAAGCAATTTCGCAATAATTATATAAATCAACCAAATTTTCAAAAGGCAATGAACGATAAAAATACCAGATCGGAACCCTATTTATAGATGAAAACTCTCCATTGATCCGTCCAACGATTTCATCCACCTCACTCTTCATTTGCTGATACTGTTCAACCCCGATTCTAGAAGGCACAGCTAATAATACCAATGTGACTTTTTCACGGTATTCCGGGTAGTTTTGTAAAAAATACTCAAATGCTTCCAAGCGGTTTATCAGTCCCTTTGTGTAATCGAGCCGGTCAATAGAAATTATAAACCGGGTTTCCGGATATAGTAAATAATACCGTTCAAGCTCCTTACGTACTTCTGATTTCTCCCTTACCGACCGCTTCTGAGAATCTAAAGCTGCATTATGAAATTTATCATAGTCAATGCCCATCGGAAAATTGTCAACTTTTACAATTCGTTGTGGTAAATTTATTTCATTGATATTGATATCATAGCCCAACAATCTTCTAACCGCACTCATAAAATGACGCTCATAATCAAAAGTATGAAAGCCTAACAAATCTGCACCAAGCATACCTTTAATAATTTCTGTACGCCATGGTAAAATTCTGAACAATTCATATGACGGGAATGGTATGTGTAAAAAGAAACCGATGGTTGCATCCTGAAAACGTTTCTTCACCAGCTCTGGTAATAAAAGCAGATGATAATCATGAATCCATATTCTATCAACACCTTCCATATTCTCAGCAATTACATCAGCAAACTTCCGGTTTACGTCTTGATAGGCCTGCCATTGATCTTCTTCATATTTAACATACTGGTTAAAGTAGTGGAAAAGTGGCCAGATGGTCTTATTACTGAATCCTTCATAATACAACTCTACTTCTTCCTGACTAAGCTGAACATCAATACATTTCTCCTTGAGCAAGGCCTGATCTACCCTTTCCTTCTGCTCTTCTGTTAATGTATTCCTGTCAATACCTGACCATCCTATCCATAAACTGTCGAATGATTCAAATACCGAACTCATACCTGTGGCAAGCCCCCCGACACTGGGAGTTACCTCAATATTGTCTTCTGTCAAATTTAACTGTATCGGTAATCTATTTGATATAATTAGAAATCGACTCATAGTTTTTTTATATTTGCTCGTTTAGAATATAATTCAAATTATCTCAAAGTTAAGGAAAAACATCTACATATGACAAACCTCGATTACGGAATCATCGGGAATTGTAACAGCGCAGCACTAATTTCCAAAACAGGTGCCATCGAATGGTTGTGCCTTCCAATTTTTGACTCTGCATCAGTTTTTGCAAAAATTCTCGATAATAAAACAGGTGGAAGTTTTGAAATATTAACCAGCGAAGATTACAAGATCACGCAAAAATATATTCCTAATACTAACATACTTTCCACTCTATTTTCGAATGGAACCGATTCATTCGAAGTGCAGGATTTCATGCCCCGTTATTACTATCATAATGGCAGGCAACACATGTATTCACCTCCTGATGTGGTAAGGTATATAAAGTGTAAATCAGGAAAACCAAAATTTTCTATTCTTTATGACCCGAAACTTGAATATGCTAAAACCAATTCCAAAATTACGGCTCGGGAAGATTATATAAAATGCTCAACTACAGCAGGCGATTACGATTCCTTATACTTGTATACCAGCCTTGATAAGAAAAAGATTGTTAAAGGTGAAGAAATTGAAATCGATAAAGATGAATACCTGCTGATCAGTTACAATCAAAAATTACTCAACCAAAGCGTTCAGCGTGCCTATCTCAAACTTCAACGAACTAAAGTGTACTGGCTGAATTGGATAGAAGATACACACCGATTCAACAAATATTATAAAGAAATAATCCGTAGTTCCCTCGTTTTAAAATTACTTATTTACGAAAAAACAGGAGCAGTACTTGCTGCAGCTACTACTTCACTCCCCGAAACTATAGGTGAAATCAGAAACTGGGATTATCGCTTTTGTTGGTTGCGCGATGCTTCAATGGTGATAAAAATAATGACTAAAATAGGCCATTGGAAAAGTGCAGAGCGTTTTCTGAAATTTATTATTGATATCATTTCCGATAAAGATGAAAAAATACAAATTATGTATGGAATCAATAAGGAAAAGAATCTTAAAGAATACATCCTTACCCATCTTTCAGGATACGAAAATAGTGCACCTGTAAGAATCGGCAATGCAGCATACAAACAAAAACAACACGACATCTATGGTATACTCATGGATGTAATATACCAGCAATTTAAGCTGTTTGAAGTGTCGCTTCAATATAGCGAAGAACTATGGACCATCACACGTAGCATTGTGCGGATTGTCCGTAAAAACTGGAAAAAAGCTGACCGCGGAATTTGGGAAATACGTACCGAACAACGACATTTTGTTTTTTCTAAAGTGCTGTGCTGGGTAGCCATCGACAGAGCTATAAAAGTGGCAGAGCTAATTAAACGTCACGATTATGCCACTAAATGGGTACCTTTACGTGAAACCATAAAAAAAGATATTCTTGAAAAAGGTTGGAGTGAATCTGCGCAGTCTTTTACACAGTCATATGGTACCGACGATCTTGATGCATCCACTCTCCTTATGGAAGATTATGGCATAATCGATGCGAAAGACCCAAGGTTTATCAGCACTGTTAAAGCAACACAACGTGAATTAAGCAGGAATGGCCTTATGTACAGATACAAAAACCGTGACGACTTTGGGTTACCATCATCGTCGTTTACAATTTGTACGTTCTGGCTCATACAGGCTTTGTTCCGGATCGGAGAAAAAGAAGAGGCTCAAAAACTATTTGACGAGGTACTGTCATACAGCAACCACCTCGGATTATTTAGCGAGGATATTGACTTCGAAACCAAAAGACTGCTGGGAAATTTCCCTCAGGCATATTCTCATTTAGCGCTTATTGAAACTGCTATGCTCTTTTCTAAAGATATTGATCAACAAGATACTTTCTGATTTCTATTAGAAATTAACACTATAAGTCGTGAATTCACCCCTGCTGTAATGAATATAATTCTTTGGATTTCATTTTCTGCAGGGTTGATTTTTTAAATATGAATTCATCTGATAAATTTATTGAAAAGTAAATAAGGGTGATAATAAGTTTTTAGATTAAATCTATGGCTACAACTACTTCTTAAATATAAAAAAGACTGCAAGTACCAGAAAAACAAATCCGATTAAATGGTTAATTCTGAAAGTTTCAGTTTTGAAAAACAACAATGTAAATACCATAAAAACTATCAGGGTAATTACCTCTTGTATAACTTTTAATTCAACCAGTGAAAAGGGGCCTCCTGTACCTTTAAAACCCAACCTGTTAGCCGGAACCTGAAAAAAATATTCAAAAAGGGCAATAGCCCAGCTGATCAGTATTACACCAATAAGAGGAAGCGTATCGAACCATTTAAATTCTTTAAATTTAAGATGTCCATACCACGCAAATGTCATAAAGGTGTTGGATAAAACCAATAAGATAATGGTGTATATTGCCTTCATAGTTCATTGAAAAAAATCGTGCAATATTATAGAATTGATTTCAATTTCATTCTCATAAAATGTACAATTTTATCCAACAAATAATGAATTTAACGAACAACTCATCCATACTTCATATTCAACTCAAATCCAATAATTTGCAGATCATTCAAATCCCCTATGTTAACCTACTGCACATATATTTAGAAAAATTAATTAATAAAAAAGCTCAGCAAATATTCGATTTAATTTTACACATATTACCAATAAAAAATGAACGGGTTTGGGTTATTTTAAAATAGGATGAGCCAAATAATTTTGAAGAAAACACAAAAAGATAAACAAACACATTACAATTACCATACAACCCCCAAAGTATTATTCGTACCTCTTTAAATATTGATCCCTATTAAAATAAGCCTGTAAGATTCAATAATATACACTTGTTATAAGGACAATAAAAAAAGCCTGGTGATCACCAATAAGATCAACCAGGCAAACTTTAATCTATGAACCTAAATTGAGTCAAAACCCAATATCTTACCAACCCCATCCATCACGATAGGTATGTTTAACCATTTCTGCGGCAAACTGTGAAGCATTAACTTCCTGCCGATCGGTTTTAAACTGTGGCCGCTTGTTAATCTTCTGATACTCATGAGAACGAATTAAATTAATCTTCTCATTCGGATTAATATTTGTAAAACGCATGTTATTTCCATCCCATTCCAGTTCACGCTTAAGATCCTGCAATCTTATTGCCAGGTTACCCATCAAAACCATTTCAGTAAGGGGCCCCGCATAGCTAAAGTTTGAACTTGCTTCTTTACGTGTTCCGGGATTTTCCTTACATGCTCTTACCCAATCCATCTCATGCCTTCCACCACCCAATGGATCATTAACAACACGAGCAAGCGTTTCTGCAGGACGTTTGTCTACCCCCGGAATAACCTGATATCGTGCTCCATAATTCGAACTCACAATTTTACCTTTTGTTCCAACATATATATTGATCTGATCGAGTGCCAGATTTTTTGGAAGGTCGGGGAACCGGTGGGGAGTGATACCTCCATCGTACCATATAAGTTTTAATTCGGGCATCGCTACGTTACCGGTTTTTTCCCGTGCAGGAAAAATAAACTCTACAGTTGAAGCCTGAGGTGCACTTTCAGTATTAACCAGGGTAGAACTTGATTGCACACGAACAGGATATTTCAGGTTAAGGGCAAAGAAGGGTACATCCAGCACATGGCATCCCATATCGCCCAGAGCACCGGTACCAAAATCCCACCATGCGCGCCAGCTCCATGGATGGTAAGCTTCATTATATGGCCTGAAAACTGCGGGGCCTATAAACAAATCCCAATCCAGATATTCCGGCACGACATGTTCTTCACCAGGCCTGTGTAACCCTTGTGGCCATATCGGCCGGTTTGTTGAAGCATGCACTTCATAAACTTCACCTATTACACCCGATTGAATAAGTTCTGTAACAATACGAACCTCATCATTTGAATGGCCTTCATTACCCATTTGAGTAGCTACATTGTATTTCTTTGCCGCTTCAGTAAGCTGCCGTGCTTCCCAAATCGTATGAGTTAATGGCTTTTGACAATATACATGCTTCCCTTCCTGCATTGCCATCATTGCCTGAACAGCATGTGTATGATCAGGAGTTGCAATTACTACTGCATCAATATCTTTCTGCTTTTCCAGCATCTCCCTGTAATCCTTATATTTCTTTGCGTCCGGATAAGCCTGAAAAACCGGCTCAGCATAATCCCAGTCTACATCACATAATGCAACCATATTCTGGCCAACCATATTACGGAGGTTAACCTTGCCCTTACCTCCAATCCCAATTCCTGCAATATTTAATTTATCGCTGGGTGCCATATGTCCTAATCCCGCTACTGCATGACTTGGAATAATAGAAAAAGCTGCTGCTGCGGTAGCTGCGGTCCCTAAAAATGATCGCCTGGAAATAAATGCTTGTTGTTTTTGACTCATGATTCGCTTCTTTATTGGTTAAAATGAGCATTTTTATAACTATTCCGTAAATTTATTTATTATTTAATTATGACAAAACATACAGCATCTAAAAAAATCATATTTGTGAAAAATAGATTGTGCTTATAGATCCATTTAAACATCCATTTGTCATACTTTCTCCATACCAAGTCCAGTCCAAGTCCAGTATGCCGGCTTTCCAATTATCTCCGGAACTGGACATGATATGGTCTAAATCAGGTTCAAATCTATATGGGAAGTAAGCATCTTACAATATTAAAATAAATGCAATATTGAATAGATTTGGGATTCTTTCAAAATTTCACATTAATTTTGGGTTCTGGAATTTATGACAATGAATATAGACAAATATCCATCAAAACTATTGGAAACAGCAGTAAATGAGTTTTCCAAACTGCCCGGAATTGGACGTAAAAGTGCTTTACGCATGGTACTATTCCTGTTGAGGCAGGATAAAGAAATGGTCACCAATTTTGGACAAAGCCTGATTCAGCTTCGCAACGAAATTAAACACTGCAAAGTGTGTCATAACATATCTGACACTGAAATCTGCCCTATCTGCATTAATCCGGCACGCAACAGATCGGTAATTTGTGTGGTAGAGAATATAAAGGATGTGATGCTGGTCGAAAACACGCAACAGTACAATGGGCT
This sequence comes from Mariniphaga sp., assembly GCA_035645995.1. Classification (GTDB taxonomy): domain Bacteria; phylum Bacteroidota; class Bacteroidia; order Bacteroidales; family Prolixibacteraceae; genus Mariniphaga. Next base: position 13,960 of record DASRQG010000644.1, read on the forward strand.
ATACCATGTATTGGGTGGTATTATTTCACCTATGGATGGGATAGGCCCCAATGAACTGGAAATCGATTCACTCCTTAAACGTGCTGAACAGAAAGATATTATTGAGGTAATACTAGCTTTACCTACAACAATGGAAGGTGATACAACCAATTTCTATATTTTTAGAAAATTAAAAGAAAGTCCGGTTCGAATAACAACTTTATCACGCGGCATAGCTGTAGGAGATGATTTAGAATATACAGATGAAATAACTTTAGGCCGTTCTCTTGTTAACAGAGTACCTTATGAAAGTTCCACCGGACGATAAGTTTCCCGAAAAACGAATTCAATTCATAGGAGGTAATCCTGCAGATTAACTAAATTTGAAGAATAAAAGCCTGGCTTTAGAGATGGAATTATCAATAATAATTGTCAACTACAATGTAAAACACTTTCTTGAACAATGCTTACACTCAGTGTTAAATGCTTCTAAAGGCATCAGCTCCGAAATTTTTGTAGTAGACAATAATTCGGTTGATGGTTCTGTTCAGTTAGTAAAAGAAAAGTTCCCCCAGGTTAAGATCATTGAAAATGAAATAAATGTAGGATTTTCAAAAGCCAACAATCAGGCTATCCGCATTGCTACAGGAAAATACATTCTTCTATTAAACCCCGATACAGTGGTTGAAGAGCATACCTTCAGCAAAGTAGTTCAATTTATGGAGCAACGTCCTGAAACAGGCGGCTTAGGGGTAAAAATGATAGACGGTAAAGGTAATTTTCTACCTGAATCGAAGAGAGGGCTGCCCACTCCATGGGTAGCATTTTATAAAATGTTTGGGCTGTCGGCTCTGTTTCCCCGTTCAAAAAGATTTGGTAAATACCATTTAACCTACCTGGACAAAAGTAAAATCCATGAAGTTGATGTATTGGCAGGAGCATTTATGCTGTTGCGCAGAGAGGTGTTGGATAAGGTGGGAATGCTCGACGAGAATTTTTTCATGTATGGAGAAGATATTGATCTTTCATATCGTATTACAAAAGGCGGATACAAAAACTATTATTTCCCTGAAACTACTATTATTCATTACAAAGGCGAAAGCACAAAAAAAGGAACGCTCAACTATGTAAAAGTTTTTTATTCAGCAATGATCATCTTTGCCCAAAAACACTTTTCTTCGGGTAAAGCCAATACTTTTTCCTTTTTGCTTCAACTTGCAATTTGGTTCAGGGCAATTCTATCAGTTGTACAACAAGCATTTGAAAAAATGGTACTGCCCATTGCAGATGCACTGTTAATGTATGGTGGCTATTTATTTATGACTCCTTTGTGGGAAAATTTCAAATACGAACCGTCCTATTATCCTCCATTCTTTATGAATACAGTTGTACCTGTATATATTTTCATCTGGCTGACTTCAATTGGCTTGTCAGGTGGATATAAAAGGCCGGTTAGCCTTTATTTGTTGTTGCGAGGAGTATTTTGGGGTACTATAACAATACTACTGATATATTCGCTGGTGGGTGAGGATTTCAGGTTTAGCAGGGCACTTATTTTAATGGGTACAATTTGGGCTGCTGTAATTCTGGTATTATACAGGTTACTTTTCCATTGGTTAAAACCTAAAAGGTTCAGGCTTGACTTAAAAAACATCAAAAGGATTGCTATTGTCGGTCATTTGAATGAAGCAACCCGGGTAAAGAGCATTCTTAAACAAACTCGCATCAAATCAGAGTTTGCAGGTTTTATATCACTTAATTCAGAATTTGGAGGAGAAGATTATTTGGGTCCTATTCATAAATTGAGTGAAATAGTCAGAATAAATGGAATTAATGAAATAATTTTTTGTGCCGAGAACATTCCTTCTGCAGATATAATACATGCCATGCTTGAACTTTCAACACTTGATGTTGACTTTAAAATTGCCCCACCTGAAAGTATTAGTATTATAGGAAGTAATTCAATTCATACCTCTGGTGATCTTTATGTTATCCCAATAAACTCTTTATTAAAACCAGGAAACCGAAGAAAAAAAAGGTTCTTTGATATTGCAGCTGCCACAGTCATAATCTTTCTAAGTCCGGCTATAATATGGTTGTTTAAAAGAAAACTTCTATTCTACAAAAATGTATTTGATGTGTTGTGGGGGAAGAAATCATGGATAGGTTATACCAAAAACACAACAACTGACTCTGAACTTCCTGATATTAAGCCGGGAATACTTTCACCAGCCGACATATTTCCTCTGGAAACTACTCCGGAAGAGGATGCTGATGCCAGAATGCGATTAAATATGTTGTATGCAAGAAATTATTCAATTATGGCAGATGCTGAAATAGTGGCTAAAGGTTGGCGTAAACTTGATAAGTAAAAATACGTATATTCCTAAAAAGACCAGATGACTTATTGGTTGAAATTACGGGATAATATTTTAACTTGTGAGATAAATACGAGAAGATGACGGATATCAAAAATTTTAAAAAGTAAGGAATTAAATATGATAAATCAATTAACACACGGGAAAGTACTGTTAAGGCCGCTTGAACCAGAAGATATAGAAATTCTGTATAAATGGGAAAATAACATTGAGTTGTGGGAACTAAGTAATACACGTGCACCTTTTTCGAAATATATATTAAACGAATACATCCAACATTC
>DASRQG010000645.1:0-4788 GCA_035645995.1 Mariniphaga sp.
ATGGTTGCAATTGACCTTGAAACAGGTGAAACACTATGGGAAACGCCTAATCCTGCAGGCTGGAAGATGTCACATTCATCGGTCATGCCATTTAATTTCGGGGGACGAAAGATGTATGTATACAGCACCATTGGAGCGCTGGTTGGAATAGCTGCAGACGGTGAAGATGCAGGTTCAGTGCTTTGGAGTACAACTGTATGGAACCATTCGGTGGTAGCACCTTCTCCTGTTTGTATGCCCGATGGTAAAATATTTATGACGGCCGGTTATGGAGCAGGTAGTATGATGTGCCGACTTACGGAAAATGCCGGGGAATTTTCGATAGATGTATTGACTAAATATCCTCCCCGGGAAGGGCTGGCTTGTGAGCAACAAACGCCGCTTTTTTGGCAAGGCCATTTATTTGGAATTCTCCCCAAAGATGGTGGACCGGCAAGAAATCAACTGGTATGTGTACATCCTAATGACCCGCAAAAAATAGTGTGGTCAAGTGGGCCTGAAAACAGATTTGGGTTGGGGCCTTATTTTATTGCTGATAATAAGCTTTTTATATTGCGCGATGACGGAATGCTTTTTATTGCTCGTCCTGATTTAAGACAATATATTCAGCTCGATGCAGTAAAAGTAGTTGAAGACGGTCATGATGCATGGGCACCTTTTGCCTTGGCAGATGGATACATGATTATGCGTGATGCGGAAAAAATGGTTTGTATTGATTTGAATATATAAACACAATTTATGAAGAATAAAGGTATTATTATCTTCTTATTGTTAATCGCTGCTGTGATAGTGGGTACAATTGTTATTGAGTACCGTTCAGGAAGGCCTGGCAGGAGTGATGGCAATCCCTTTGCCCTGGATATCGAAGCATACAAAACGGTTAATCCGGCTTTGATTAATTATGCGGAATCTAAAAATCTCAAAGTCAATTTGAATTCTCCTACAGCACTGAAAATTTTTCAGGATACGATATATGTCTCAGGTGATAACAGGATACTTGTTATCTCCCAATCCGGAACTTTATATAATGAATATATTTTTTCTTTTCAACCGGTTACTTTTGAAGTAACTGCCGGTGGATTTTATATCGCTGCCCTGGATAAGCTGTTTAAAGTTGATAAATCGGGTAAGGTTTTAACGGAATGGGAAGTAGCAGATAGCACAGTACATATTACAGCGTTGGCTGTAGCCGGAGAAAATTTAATGGTTGCCGATGCGGGTAACAGGAAAATACTGAGATATAATTTCGACGGGGATTTCATTGACGCATTTGATGGTAAGGCCGATGAGGGAGCATTGCATGGATTCATTGTTCCGGGGCCTCAGTTTGATTTATGCATTAATAACGATAATGAATTGTGGGTAGTAAATCCCGGCCTTCATGCATTGGAGAATTATTCCTTTGAGGGGAAATTAAGGGGCCATTGGAGTCATTCGGGAGTCGATCCTGAAGGGTTTAGCGGATGCTGTAACCCGGGGCACATTGCATTTTTGAATGATGGACGTTTTGTAACCAGTGAAAAAGGGCTGGTACGAATAAAAACATACAGGGCTTCAGGTGAACTTGACGGCGTTGTTGCCGAACCGGTTAAATTTACGGATAATGGCAAGGCGCCGGATATTGCTGCTGATAGCAAGGACAATATTTATGCGCTTGATTACGACCGGAAGTTGATCCGGATTTTCGTCCCGTTGAAAAAGGAAGTGGCTAATAGTACCGTAACTGACATTTAAAGAAATACAGAAAACGATGAACCGAAAAGAATTTATCAGGTCAGGAGGAAGAGTATTGATTCTGGGTGGAATGGCACTTTCAACCGGATATTTATTTGCCAGGAAGAAAGTTGATCTAACCTGTTCTTCTTCATCAGCTTGTAAAGAATGTTCGGAATTGTCAGCTTGTAAGCTGCCGAAGGCAAAGGAGCTAAAAGATGGAAAGAAATAAAACAGAAGACAGGAGGGAGTTCATCCGGAATGGAGCCCGGTTATCGTTGGCACTTGCTCTGGGGGGAATTACAGGATTGTCGCTGAGCCGGCTGACCAGGGAGGATTATGTTTGGCAGATCGATCCTTTTGAGTGTGCTCAATGCGGACGCTGTGCTACCGAATGTATCATGACTCCATCGGCAGTGAAATGTGTTCATGCTTACGACTTATGCGGCTATTGTGATCTTTGTGGAGGTTATTTTAAGCCCGATGCCAATGAATTATCCACTGCAGGTGAAAATCAACTCTGCCCCACTGCAGCCATAGAACGAAATTTTATTGAAGAACCTTATTTTGAGTACCACATTAATGAAGAATTGTGTATAGGTTGTGCCAAATGTGTTGAAGGCTGCACTTCATTCGGAAACGGTTCTCTTCATCTGCAGATTATGCACCATATATGCCTTAACTGTAATGAATGTTCTATTGCAAGAGCCTGCCCGTCAAATGCGATCAAACGTGTCAAAGCCAGTGAACCATATCTGGTTAAAGGTGACTTTGAAAAAGACTTATAATCCTAAATGAAAAAAAAGAATACTATACCGGTTCAAACATTCAAATTGTTGAAATACTGCAAAAGGATTTCATTATTTGTTGTCTTGACGTCTTTGTTTTTGGTGCAATCAGTGCATGCACAACAGCAAAGGTTTCCCAGGCCTGAGTTTGAATCGGGGTATGTTCAGCCTGCTACTGAAACTCCGGCTCCACGTATGCAATGGATGGAATTTCTGGATGTAGCAGTTTTGATTATATTTCTTGTACTGGCTACATGGCTGGTCATTAAAAAACGATCGCGTAGTGGAATTCTCTGGACAGGCATAGCGGCAGTTGCTTATTTTGGATTTTTTCGAAATGGATGTATCTGTCCGATAGGAGCCATACAGAATGTTACACTTTCTTTTTTCGATCCTGTCTATGCTGTTTCTCTGGTGGTTTTATTGTTTTTTATCCTTCCTCTGATCGTAACCTTGTTTTATGGCAGGACTTTTTGCGGGGGTGTTTGTCCTTTAGGTGCCTTGCAGGATCTTGTTATTGTAAAGCCTTTAAGTTTACCTAAATGGCTGAATAAAACCTTAGGGCTGATCCCCTATGTGTTTCTTTCTCTGGCAGTTCTTTTTGCGGCTACAGGGGCTGACTTTATCATTTGTCGTTATGATCCATTTATTGGTATTTTTAGAATGGATGGTAAGATGATGATGATTACAATGGGCGCAGGATTTTTAATGCTTGGAATGTTTATCGGCAGGCCTTACTGCCGGTTTTTATGTCCTTATGGTGTTTTATTGAGTTGGGCGTCACGTTTTTCAACGCGACATGTAACAATTTCCCCTTCGAAATGTATTTCGTGTAAATTATGTGTAAAAGGTTGTCCATTTGATGCCATTGATTATCCTGTTAATGAGAAAGAAATAGTAAAGTCGGGGATAGGCACGGGGAGGTTTTTATTGTTTGCCGCTCTAATTCCTTTATGGATAGCAATCGGGGTATATGCCGGAGCAAAATCTCACCTGTTTTTGTCGAAAGCTCATAAGGATGTGTATCTTGCTGAATTAATGATTTCGAATCCTGAAGTTAAAAATGATCCTGATAACCTGGATGTACAGACTTTTCTTCAATCAGGTAATACAATGGATATGCTTGTGAGTGAAGCTGAAATAATTCGGAAAAAGTTTTATACAGGAAGTATGATTATGGGCGGATTTTTAGGGCTGGTAATAGGAATGACTTTATTAAATACTGTTGTTTTCAGAAGAAGGCAGGACTATGTGCCTCACAAAGGGAACTGTTTTAGTTGTGGGAGGTGTATCGATTATTGCCCCGTTAGTTCATGAAGTATGATATATTATTTATAATGACAGTAAAAGATAAAATACAATTATCAAAGAATATTTCAATCGTAGCCGGAATATTTTGTTCGGTAGTGGCTATTTTGTTGCTACTTAATTATTGGCAATATACAAAGGTTGATCCTGTTGAAAGTCAGGTGTTGGAAGCATTGGTCGAAAGGCTGAAAAATGACCCGGGAAATGAAGTGCTGATGAATGAAATTCGTAGTTTTGACTTACTGGCACGCAAAGCTTATTTTACCAGTCAATGGCAGATTAAAACCGGTTCGTGGTTGTTGTTTTTTGGAGCTGTAATTTTAACTGTCGCATTAACTTTTTACTATACCCTTCAATCGAAAATCGAGGAACCGGATAAGGAGCATGAGAATGAAATAGCCAGTCGTGTTCTGGCTCAGAAGTGGATCATTGCTGTGGGGTTACTGGTCTTTGGCCTTGCATTCATTGCTTCTTTTTCTTCAGTAAATTATCTCGAGCGTTACCGTATCGAAGCTGCTAATATTGCTGAACCGGTTGATATTACTGATGATGGAATTGAAGTAATAGATGTGGGGGCCAATACAAATGTTGAAGTTCCGGAAGAGATTGTAACATCAACTATTGATGAGAAGGAAGTTGAAACAGAGCCGGAGAATATTCCTGTGGCTGAGGAACAACCCAAAGCTGAACCCGAGAATGTTGCTATAAATGAAATATCACCGACATTTACGTTGGATTTAATAAAGCTTAATCATAATTCCTTTAGAGGCCCGTTAGGGCAGGGTGTAGCCTATCATAAAAATATTCCTGTTGAATGGAATGGGGCTAAAGGTGATAAAGTTTTATGGAAAGCGGCTGTTCCGAAACAGGGCTATAATTCACCTGTTATTTGGGATGATAAAATTTTTCTTTCAGGAGCTGATAACCAAAACAGAGAGATTTATTGCTTTAGCCGATCGGAAGGAAAACTTCTCTGGAC
>DASRQG010000646.1:0-2233 GCA_035645995.1 Mariniphaga sp.
TAAATAACCCTTTAGAATTTCTAACATGGTTCCACACATGGTTTAGGTTGTCCCTGAATATTTCGATATATTGTCTGTCTCCATCTATCTCATATAACTCAACATAACCTCTAAACAATATTACATTAAACCAATTACCGGTATTTTTAAACAATTGGATCTTTTCACCTTCAGGTGTTTCAAATTCTTCAGTAAATTGTGAAATTGCTGATTTCGCAATTTTTTGTGCATCAACTAAATAGACTTCCTCTTCTGTTAACCGGTAAAGAAGAACTGAAGCCTGCAGCATTTGTCCTGAATTATAGGTATACTTTCTTTCATCTACCCTTCCGGCTAAGGAAATATTATCAAAGTACAATTGATCCTCGGGATCTTGTAGATTTTCCCGCGTCCAGGTGTAAATTGATTTGCCCCACTTAAAATACGAACTATCCCCGGTCGCTTCAAAAAGTTTCAGGGCCAATACAGACGCGGGGGCATTGGAACATGTATTTTTGGTTTTTCGTTTTTGTTCACACCAGTATATCCCTCCGCCGAGGTTTTCATCCCAACCACTTAAAACAAATTCCCAAAGTTGTAACGATCTCTGAAGATATTCCCCTTTTGAGGTTAATTGGTAAGCTTCCAAAAAATCAAGGGCCAACCAGATATTATCATCATAAAACCGATCACTTGGCCCTGCCTGTATTATATAAGACTGATAGCTCGCGGGAACACGCTCTTCATCATAATAGTTCTCTAACCCAGGTACAATCACTTCATCCAGAATTTCAACGTATTTCTGGTCCTTAATACTTTTTAAAAGTGCATTCACACCGGAAAATATCCCCGATGTTGGCCATAAATAGGCAACTCTTTTCCCCTGCAGAGTATCTGTGTCAGCCAGGTAAGTAACTTTATTAGTTTCCTGATAAGGATAAGTTTCGTTAAACAAATGATTATATTCTGCATCATAATATTTCAAAATACTTTCCAGAGTATCATCCGCCCGTTCAACTTCTATTTTATTCGGAGTGTTGTTGCATCGGGTAAAACTTAAAACAAAGAAAATAAGCGAAAAAACAAACCCAAATCTTCCCTGATGAATACCTTTTTTCCCAATTTTATTATTTCTGCATGTCATAGATTTTCTCTTTTTTATCTCATGTTTGCTTTAATCATTTAAGTAAACTCTTCAAAAACTCCACCTCATCCTTATCATAAGGGGTTCCGTCTGATTGCAGTACATCATGAAACCATAACTCTGGATTCTTTTTTGCCTTTGACGGATCTTGTGTCGGAATCGGTGCAGAGGCACCTGCTTCTATCCTCCGGGTGCCCCATCCCCATTTGGTTCCTGTCTTTCCATCAACCAACCCCCAACAAAAAGCTCCTACACCTGCTTCCTTCAAAATGGGCAATGATTGTTTGAACGTATTACCAAATGGTCTCGCAATATATTCTGTACATAAAACAGGCCTTCCATTTGCTTCTTCTACGCACTTGGAAACAACCTTTGGAAATGACTCCGGACCATCATAATTATGAAAAGTATAAATATCCGAATGCTCTCTGTTGTAGTTTCTGGCCTTCTCACTCGCCGTACCATTCACACAGGCTGTTAATGGTTGTGAAGGTCTTACTTCCCATGCCCATTCCCAGGTATCGTAAAGAAGCGGAAGTCCATAATCGCCACAATCAGATTGACCTAATTCATTATATAAATCCCAGCCTAAAATTCGTTGATCATTCTTAAAACGATGCAAAACTCCCTTCACATAATCTTCAAGTTCTTTAATCTTATTTTCTTCCAATAGCCCCTCAGAATATGCTTTAATAATATGATAACCCGGGCTTTGTTTCCATCCCGAATTATGCACACCCGGTACTGGATGAGGTTGTTCACCTAAAGTTGGTCTTGAATAATGACAATCATCCCAAAACACAAACAGTGTCTTTATGCCATAATTATCTGCCAAGGCAAGAAACTCATCTATTCTTCTTAAAAAGGATGCCTTTTCACTCGTATAAACCAGGTTATGAAGATAAACCCGTATCGCATTAAAACCTAGATCTGAAGCCCATCCCAACTCCCGGTCAATGGTGGCAGGATCCCAGGTAGAATCTTGCCACATTTCAATTTGGTTGATTGCCGTTGATGGAATAAAATTACACCCAACAAACCATTCATTTTTATCACCCCAGTTACGGGCTTTTTCTTCACTCCATTGAGCTTTTTGTCCACCGGCCAAAA
>DASRQG010000647.1:0-4127 GCA_035645995.1 Mariniphaga sp.
TTACCAGGTAAGGCAAAAAAATGTTACCTAAATAGCGGTGTTGTGTTAATACAATTACAAACTGCTTTTCATCCATTATTAAAATGTATAACCTTCAAGAAAAAAGAACCTCAAAGATACACACACCATATTAAACGAAAAAGAAATCAAGTGGTGATAATGAAGCAAAGTTTACAACAAAAATATGATATGACAAGGTTGGAATGACAGGCCTCCAAAGGCTTACTATAATTAAAAAGAATTATTAACTTTACGAAATAATAAAAATAAATTACTAGAATGAATCAGCTTTATATTAAAGAAATAGCAGTAAAGAAACAGGTAAGTTTATCGGAGGCAGAACATATCCTGGAAAACCAAACCGTTACAAATTCAATAGATGTAGTGAATTGGAAGGAATTTGATTATAAACCCAGGGTGAACTTCAGGATTGGTCATACCGGAGATGAAATCTGGTTGAAGTACTATGTACAGGAAAACCATATACGTGCATTGGAAACACGAACAAATGGAGATGTTTATAAGGATAGCTGTGTTGAATTTTTTGTGGCTGTTGATGACAAAAGTTATTACAACTTTGAATTTAGCTGTATCGGTACAATTCATTTAGCCTGGGGTGGTGGTAGAAATAACAGGAAACATATAGAGCCAAAAATAATAGAAGCCATTGAAATTAAATCAACACTTGGAGATCAACCTTTTGACAATAAGAGTGGTGATTTTAACTGGGAAATGATGATCCGCATTCCAAAATCAAGCTTTGCCTATAGCAAAATTAAGACCTTCAAAGACCTGAAAGCAAATGCTAATTTCTATAAATGCGGAGATGAAACCGCAAAACCACATTACATTACCTGGAATCCAATAAAAACAGAAAACCCCGATTATCATCGTCCTGAATATTTTGGGAAGGTTCAATTCGGATAGTATAAAGGATCAGTCACAATAAACTAAAATTCTCCCCTTTTTAGCTTATAAAAAGGGGACGTATTTTTATTTTTATTGGCTTGTATTGAAATATAGACCAATAAAATAACTGATGCAGTAATTGCAACATACGATACACTTACTGCAACATCAAACTGCTTTACAGCAATAGCAATAAGTGCCCAGACCCCAACAATAGCAGCCTCCCTCATGTTACGAAAGTATATGAATAAAACATAAATTAACAAAGCTGCTACTATCATAAATATAGCCCAGCCCGGTTGAAGGGCAATACCATTCTCCGGATTAATACTGACAGTGTAAGAAGCAAAATTTGCAAGTGAAGCTGCAACTATCCATCCTATGTAAATACATATAGGCCACCAAACAAAAGCGATAACCCTTACAGGTGCATCCCAAACTTCTAACCGAAGCCTAAACACAAGTACTAACAACGATATAAATAAAAATATAATAATCACCAACGATAAGCCAATCATATCGCTCGTCCACACAATAATCCAGGCTGCATTGGCAAGATTACTCAAAATGAACCAAATTCCGGTACGATTGAGGTATTCATCATCGCGTTGCTTTATCCAGGCAACCCATTGATAAATCACAAATACAACTAACAAGAAATAAATAACACCCCAAATAGCAAATGCATAACCGGCGGGGGTAAACAAGTTATCATACTTATCGCTAATTTCCCCCACTGATGCTCCGGTTAAATTATTAGCCCCAACAAGATAATTGACTAAAAGGGTAAACAATAATGTTGCAGTGTTGAGTATCAATAAAGTCCATTGTTTCATAAAGCAAGAATTTAAAATTATGTCGAAACAAATTTCATATGCAGATAAATTCATTTATGAAAAGTCAAATCGTGCATACAGTTATATAAATCGATAACTTCGTATAAGTTACGAAAAATTAGATACTCAACTTGTATATCTTAATGAATAATCTTATTCCGTAGAAGATTGGGACAACCACTTTATTTGGTTTTCACCAATTCAAAATCATCCATTGTTACAAAAAAGTCATTCAGGATACCATGGATATCAAACCATTCCCACACAATAATTTCTCTTGGGTTATTAGGCCGCTCAACCCATCTGTTATCGAGGTAAACCGGAGCAGGAATTGATTTTGATTCAGCCCAGTTTTCATTCTTCACAACTGCAACAGCAGCCATATCGAACAAAGCTCTGCCCGGAGGATTTCCGTGCATACTGTAGGTATCGAAAAGGTGGGCAGAATAATCACCCCATCTGGTAAATTCTCCCCCGTTACGTCCAATGACGGGAGTTTCAATTTCAGGTCCTTTGCCCGGCATGCGGTGCATTATATGATCTTTGTAAGCGATTACATACGAAGTACCTGAAGGGTCTCCATAGCGCACTGTAACCATTTCAAACGGCACATTTACATCCAGAATATAATTCATGGATTCGATATCCCACTCCTGATTGTGTTCGCCAGGTTCGGGGTAGTTAGACCCCAACCACACAATACGGATATTATTTGCAATTGCAGGTTCTTTCCTTAGAGCAAGTGCTACGTTTGTTAGCTTTCCCACAGCTAGTAAAACCAATTTCTGGTTTCGTTCTGCCATGGCCCTTTCGATTATGAAATCAACCGCTTCATGCCCATCAAATTCCGGCATGTCTATACTGCTTTTTATTTCTTCATAGGAACCATTTGCTCCTGTGAGCAATGGAATCTTACCATACAAATCACCACATAATTGAAGTATTCTTTTCGCTTCTTCATAATGATCTTTAACATCAGATCCATCAGAATACCCGGTAGGAGCACTGGTTGCGTTTACGGTGACACCCTCTACATCAAAATGCTTCCCGTTAAATAACAGATATGCAAGTGCATGTTGATCGTCAACCTCATTATTTGCATCTGTATCAAAAATAACAGGAATTTTGCGCCCACTGCCTAAATTGCACGAAGTCAAAATAAAAGCAGGCAACATTATTAAAATTAAGAGCTTCCCTAAAATCAATTTTTTATTCATAATCTATTCGATTCGTATAATTCTGTATGTTAAAATAAAATTCTTATTAACCAATTTACAACAAATCAGGCACAAGTAGAACGGTTGCCGCACCTGGTAAATCCTTTAAATTTAAATATTTTTACTAAAACCCGGATGTTTTAAAATATATCCTTTGCTCAGGCTCATTTTCAGAGTAAATCAGAACATCACCAATTTCTATTCGATAACCAACCGGAATATCCTTCAACCTTAAAGTTATTACATGAGCTTCGTCAGGCAGGTCATAATTCCAGGTTATTTCATGACGGCGTATCAGCCATTGAGTGGGAAGTTGGACTGTTTCCAATAGTTGATCACCCACAAAAACATCTACTTCAACAACAATGTCAGGCAACCCGTTATCTTTAGCAGCTCTACCTCCAATTACAAAACCACAGCCATTTATCTCAATCTCTGTTATGGATTGAGAATTAGTAAGAATTACCCCCACCCTTCTTCTTTCCGTAGGATATATTCCTTCAAAATTCTCTTCCATATCAACCGGTTGGGGTTTCTGATATGAAATAATCAACTCATCCCTTTCTTCTTCTCCACCATTCAATTTAATCATTTCAACTGCATGATTATATCCGGTTTCATAAATTTTGTTGAGAGACATATTGGTATATTGGAGGTTCATATCTTCCACTTTATCGATTCCCTGTTTCCAATAATCAGGAATGTTTTCATAACCGAGCATTGTTCCCAATATACCTGCAGCATTAGCAGGGTTACAATCTGAATCATAACCACAACGGGCACTGATGTCAATTGTAGCACCAAAATCTCCCTTTCCATACAATAACCCCATAACTATGTAGGCAGCATTAATTTTTGCATCAATATTAAAAGGCCTGAAAACACCATCAGGACACCCTTTATCATGGGTCCATTTTTTTTGTGCCTCAAACCAGGTGTACTTCCAATCATCAGGGTTATTTTTGTACCAGCCGATTACATCTGCAATACATTTATAAAAATCACTTTCTGAAGGGATTGATTTTAGGGCTTCTTCAACTATGAATTTAATGTCGTTGTGCACAAATGACAAAGCATACATGGAAGCTACATATATTCCTCCATAAACTCCATCACCGTAATTCATTATATGGCCAATGCGATTGCTGATATCAGTTGCGGTATT
>DASRQG010000648.1:0-3457 GCA_035645995.1 Mariniphaga sp.
AATAGCTATTTTTGAATAAACTGACTTCATACCTGCATTATTAACTAAAATTCTTATTCTAAATGGATTTTGATGTTTTTTACATCCAGAGAATCTTTCCCGACATTCCAAATAAATGAGGAGATTTCTGAGTTCACAGTATAATATCGTGGAAGCCAAAAATCAGCTTTCACAGTTTTATATTCTCCCAGCTCATCCTCGTAAAACTGCTGGGCAATAGCTTCTCCATTCCAATACAAAAGGGTATCCGGAGTGGTTATCTGAAAAACAATACTGGCATCATTGTCTTTCTCGTAAATTCTGACCTTTGTTTTCAGAATTGCTCTTCTGAAATTAACTTTTGCAATCTTACTCATATCAATGTGAATAGATTCTGAAAATTCCATCTTATCATTTAAAGATAAGGCGGGAGAATATGTATAAGTCTTGTTGAATTTCCTTGCTTTCAATAAATATTTATATTCGACCCAATCCCAATCTCCGTCAATAAAGCATTTATTGTATGAATAGGTAAGTTTAGCATTAACAAACACTAATGCCAAAATTACCGGAATGGCAACAATCCATTTCGCCACGCTTTTCCCTAAAAAATCACTGTAAAAGAATCCAAGTGGGATAGCCAAAATTGCAGTATATTCAACAAAATTGCGACTTCCAAAACCACATCCGAACGAAAAGACAAACCAGGAAGAAAAAATATAAATGAGTCCGGCAAAAAGGGAAAAAATTAAAAAGCCATTTAACTCTCGCTTAAACATCATCAAAATCAATCCGAAAATAATCAAAAAATATAGCGGATTATAAGGGAACATCCCATTATTGGTTGAAAAGAGAAACTCTTTAATCCTGGGAGATGTCCAATTAGTAAATCCATATCCTTCATAAGAGTCAATAATAAAACTGCCTGATGAATATTTCCAGTAAATCATTTGTGGGAGAAAAACGATAAAAAAGGTAATCAGCAAAACAGCTATGTTTGGCAGATTGAAAACCCTTCTTATTCTAAGTAGTAAATCATCAAACGATTTTATATCGAGCAAAAAAACAAGCCCGACGAACAACAGATTGGTTGGCCGGATCAATACGATTAAAGCGCTTACCAATGCAATGGGAAAAATATATTTGTTCTTGTCTTTCTCTTTACTGAAATAGTGATGCGAAAGCACCAACAGCAATGCAAAAAGAAAAAATGAATAAATATGCGGCATCCCTGTGGAATCGATGGTGTAATACAAAAGATTTGTGCCAAAAAATATGGTTAGCATTGTTAAGAAAACAATTCGCATTTTATAGTAAAATCTAAGAAAATGCCATAATAAAATCAATCCGAAAAAGGCATAAATTATGGCAGAAAAGCTTGACACAAGATGATATACCCCTGAAAAACCGTCCTGTTCAAGTCCTTTTAATCCGGCAAAAGCATGTATTGCCAGGAATACGGGAGCCTGTAAAATGGCAATTCCGCAGGTATATCTTACAATAATTTTCCCATTCTCATCAATAATAAACCCCTCACCCGTTTTTTCGACAATATTTTCAGGGAATTTTGTTCCGTCAAAACCATAAATAAAAAGACCTGGCAGATAAACGTAATAGCCCACGGGATCACTCCACATCTTGCTGCGCCAATTAAAGTATCCGGTGTTTTGATGACGTTGATAAACAAGGGTTGAAATAAGCAGCAACAAAAAAAAGCCTCCTAAAATGCCATATTTATTTTTTAATATCTTTGGTTTAAGAGTCATCACGAAAGCTATTATTTTTTCACACCTACCTGAATTACTGAAATCCCTGCCAATTTACGGGTAAAAAAATCAATTCGCTTCCAAACCGGCACCAATGCATCATAAAAACGCATTTGTCCGTTTGGAATTATCCTTTTCCGCAAAATTGTTCCTGAAATAAACCATCCAAATATGGCGATAAAATTGAAATATTGCCGGTGAATTACGGAAAAACCGGCTCCCTCCAGCAATTTCTGCAATGATTTTTTGGAATACCTGCGCTGATGCTCAAGCTGCCTGTCAAATTCGTTGTAGAGCCACTGAATGGCAGGTACAAGAATTACAATCTTTCCGCCGGGCTTCAGCATTTTCATGGCATTTTCCATCGCCTGCACGTCGTCCGGAATGTGCTCCACCACATTCAGTGCAAAAATAGTATCAAACCGGTTGAGCAGTTCGGGAAAGTTTTTTTCCAGATTTTTATCCGAAAAGTTAAGCCGGTGCATTGATTTCAAATTTGGGAACTCTCCAAATTTTTGTTTTAGCCGCGGGAAATAGCTGTTTTCAATATCGCTCAGGGAAATGTCAGCGCCTTCCTTTATGAAAAATTGGGAAATATTTCCTATGCCGCTGCCAATTTCAAGGATTTCTCCGCTGCAATGGGGTTTTATGGTTTCATACATCCACCGGTTAAACCGGTTTGCACCCGAAATAACTTCCAGCGTGTCTGTACCATATTTTGAGTTGCCTTCGATTTCGCTCATCTTAAGTCTTTTGCCGTTTATGCTGCCCGGGATTGCACCTTCTTTTTCCATTTTAGCTTTTAGCGGCTGAAAGTGTTGTATTTCAGAATACACCAAATAGCTTTTACCCCATCGCGCCAACCGATTTTCTTTCCATCTGCATATGTCCTTCCATAGTAGGAAATACCCACTTCATAAATCCGCACCCCCGAAACGCGTGATACTTTTGCAGTTACTTCCGGCTCAAAACCAAACCGGTTCTCTTTCAGATTCAGCCCTTTAATAATATCAGCCCGGAACAATTTATAGCAGGTTTCCATGTCTGTCAGATTCAGATTGGTGAACATATTGGAAATGAACGTCAGAAATTTATTTCCGATGGAGTGCCAGAAAAACAGAATACGGTGCGGATTGCCACCCGTAAAGCGGGAGCCGTAAACCACATCAGCATTTCCTTCAGCAACAGGTTTCAGCAGATGGTTGTATTCACGCGGGTCATACTCAAGGTCGGCATCCTGAATAAGGATATAATCTCCGGTTGCCTCAGCAATTCCACGATGCAGGGCAGCGCCTTTTCCCCTGTTTTCCGGCTGAAGAAAAAGGTGAATGTTATCCCCCCGGTGATTTTTGATATACTCCTCAATAACCTGTACAGAATTATCTGTGGAACAATCATTAATAATGATTATTTCTTTTCCGAAACCATATTGCAAGTCCACCGCCACCACGCGGTCAAGTATCACTTGTATGGTCTTTTCTTCATTATAAACCGGGATCACGATAGATAATACCATATTTTATTAGTCTGAGTTTTTAAAAATTGAGCAAAGATAATGAAGTAGGCTGATTATTGTCTATGACCGGATTTTGTTTTTATCAGGTAGTTTACTTTCAGTGAATGTTCCCTGGTTGAGGAATTCAAAAACTCATAGGTAATCCTGTTCATTCCTCTCTGTTTAATCTGATATACAGTATCTATATCAAAACCCA
>DASRQG010000649.1:0-2578 GCA_035645995.1 Mariniphaga sp.
TATCAATACTGTTTTAACGGATCAACTCCATACCAAGTCCAGTCCAAGTCCAGTAAAAGAGTATTTTTGCGTGTTCCGGATCTGGAGAAAGACTGGACGAGGTATATTGAAAGTATCTCCTGCGAACCTTCATTTTTTATATTAATTTACCACACCTATGAAAACAGGATAAATGGAAATGATCATCTATCCTGAATCCTCCAATGAACTTTCGCCTGGAGCCAGTTATTGAATTTTTTTTGTTAACGTGTTACAAACTTGAAAAAACGACTTTCTTTGTTGTCTTTTGTTTTATCCTGATAAAGGAATGCCAGTTTTTTATCTTCAAATGTTTCAAAAAACTTATCCCATCCGATTGCTTTAAGTGTATCTGAGCTTTCATCAGAAAAACGAATTCTGAGTAATCCTTCAGCACTTTCATTTTCTTCGGTACCTTTTACTATAGCTGGTTGTCCGCCACGTTTTTCCACCCAGTTTTTAATCTCCTAGTGATCTGTTGTTGTTTTCGATTCTGACATGTTTATTATCTTTTTTAATGTATTAATGGGCAATGATCTGTTTTTCAAAAACCATTCCATCTACATAATGGTTTAAGAGTATGAAAATGAACTAATAGTAAACTATCAGATTTTATATAGGATTTAATTATAATGAAAAAATTACCATTGGCCATTGTTACCGGAGGAAGTTCGGGAATAGGCAAGGCAATTTGCAGAGGATTGAATAAGGAAGGATATTACGTAGTGAATGCTGATGTAAATCCTCCCGATGCAATTATTAATGACAGGTATGTTTATTTATCATGTGATATTACCCAACGGGAGCAGGTTCATGAATTAAGCAAGTTAATAGAACACTATGGTGGCCCGGATGTGCTGGTCTTAAATGCAGGGCAGGGTATACATGAAAAACTAAAGGAAGGTGATCCTGAGAAATGGATGGATATAATTAATCTTAATCTTGGTGGCACTTTACGAATTCTCCGGGCAATACTTCCATACATGAAACAGGGCAGGGTTATCTTCATATCTTCAGTATCAGCTGAACATCCACATACTTATGGTAGCATATATGCTGCCACTAAAAGTGCATTAAATACAATTGCTGAAACTCTGCGGCTAGAAGAAAGTCCTGATATTGGGGTGACTGTTATTTCTCCCGGAGTTGTAGATACACCCTTTTTTGATCATATGATTTCAGGTAGTCATAATCCTGAAGAAATTGGTTGGGGTGCTATTCAACCGGAAGAAATTTCAGAAGCTGTATCATTTGTCTTAAAACAAAAGGGTAGTACTCATATTAACAACATTACCTTGAGACCATCCGGGCAAATCTTGTAAGTGTTGAATTTCAGATTATTTTGAGGAGCAGCTACTCATTTTGTGAAACATTTCCCCAACTTGCTTTTTCTTCAATATCCTGCATATTCGTTTCAAAAATAAGATGTTATAGAACATTGAATACATAAAAGTAATATGGTATGGTTGTAGTAAATGAAGCTTCACTATAACACAACCATTATTTTTTATGCAGAAGAAAATGTTAATCTCCGGAGGTGCCGGTTTCATTGGCTCTCATTTATGTGATAAATTCTTAGAGAAAGGGTATTCAGTCAGAGTTTTAGATAATCTGGACGAGCAAGTTCATGGTGCGGGTTGTTCACGACCTGATTATCTCAATCCGGAAATAGAACTTGTAAACGGTGATATTCGGGATGCGGCTGCTGTAAAAAAAGCTTTACAAGGTGTTGACCAGGTTTATCATCTTGCTGCAAAAGTAGGAGTCGGTCAAAGTATGTATGAAATAGTGAATTATACAGATGTTAATAATTTAGGCACTGCAACTTTGCTTGAGGCATTAATTGAGAATCCGGTACAAAAGCTGGTGGTGGCTTCCAGTATGAGCATATATGGTGAAGGATTGTACAGGAATAGTAGTAATCAAATTATCCCGGGGTTCGAACGAAATTTAGAGGATATAAAAAAAGGCCGGTGGGAATTATACGATAATAAAAAAGAAGTATTAGTGCCTGTGCCAACCCATGAGAAAAAAACTCCCATTTTAAATTCAGTATATGCACTTTCTAAATACGATCAGGAACAATTATGCCTGATGACAGGAAGGGCATATAATTTTCCGGTTGTGGCCTTGCGGTTCTTTAATGTTTATGGAACCCGTCAGGCATTATCTAATCCTTATACAGGGGTACTGGCAATATTTGCCTCACGTTACCTCAATGGTAAACCTCCTGTGATTTTTGAGGATGGGGAGCAGAAAAGGGATTTTATTCATGTGAAAGATGTTGTTAACGCATTGGTACTTGCAGGAGAAAAAGAACAAGCTGTAGGCAGGGTTTACAATATTGGTAGTGGAAATGCATATACCGTAAATTATATTGCCGGAAGTCTGGCAGAAGTAATGGGTAAGGAAAATATACAGCCATCACTTACAGGAAAATACAGAGCAGGCGATATCCGTCATTGTTTTGCAGATATAGCACTGGCTGAAGAAGAGCTTGGTTTCCGTCCGCATGTTCAGCTGAAAGATGGCCTTTCTGAATTGGCAATATGGCTCGAAG
>DASRQG010000650.1:0-4236 GCA_035645995.1 Mariniphaga sp.
TTTTATTATCCAAAGTCTGCCAGAATGATTCTCCAACAATAAGCAACGAAACATCATCACGTTTTTGAGCAACCTGTGCAAATGCCTGGATTGCATTATGTAAGCCTTTATATTTCCGTATAAAGCCAAAAAACAAAAAAGCATGTTTACGTATGCCCCATTCTTCTTTCTGCTTTTCTACATCAAACTCAGGGTCAGGTTTAAACATATCGTAAACGGGATGGTAAAGTTTGATAATTTGAATCTTACCTTGTTTCTGTTTTTGTAAATGCTTTTCTGTATAATAATATTGTTTGTCAGGAAACAAGTTTTCCAATTCTTTTCCTGTTTTAAGCGCATGTACAATAAATCCATCGGCAACTGATAAAGCATGTTTAGTAAACAGCCGGTCTATTTTACTGTTTTCTTTCTGAAGGACAAAATGAAGGTCAAACAAAACTTCTATTGAAGGGTCCTTCTTTATCAATCTGACGATACTTCCCAAAGGCAGGCCTTGTATGGCAATGCTCCATTGAATTATAACCTTTGATGGCTTAAGTGCCCGGATCAGAGCAGCTGTTTTTTGCCACGATAATGGATTATTATAATTAGTTAAATAGTGCACTTTTATTTTAGTGCCTTCGAGTAAATTGGTTTTACTTTTCCGGTCGATAAAATCCCGTGGAATAATAGATGGATATTGCTGTGTCCATGAAACAATATGAACCTCCACATCACCTCTTGCATCGAGAGCTTTGGCAAGTGATGTATTATAATTTGCAAGTCCTCCTTTAAATACCGGCCCGGCTCCAAAACATACTATACGCTCCATTTAATCTTTTTGAGATTTGATACGTTCAACTGCAGCTTCATAAACTCTTCGCATTCCTTCTTCAACTGATATTTTAGGTTTCCAGCCAAATTTTTCAGTTACTATTTCCATATTGGCATATCTTGAGTGAACACCAACAGGCTTGTCGAGAAGTTGTTTGATTTGAGGTTTATACCCTGCTATTTTGCTAAATACTTCTATAATTTCGATGAACGACAAGAGTCTGCCGGATCCTATATTATAAGCAGAGCCATCCGACACATTATCCATCAGCATCTGAATAAAATCAAGGACATCTTCTATATGGACAAAATCACGGCCTTGTTTGCCTGTACCCCATACCTCGAATGGGTCTTCGTGACGTGCAGCGCGGGCAGCTATGGCAGGTATGGGATAGGACAGATCCTGATCTTCACCATATCCTGAAAAAGGTCTGATACACGCTACAGAAATTCCGTAATGATGTGCAGCAATCTGCGCAAGAAATTCACCGGTTAACTTCGACCACCCATATGTCATGTCAGGGGTTCCAAGATTGCCTTTAAAGTCTATATCCCCTTCTTTGAGTGAAACAGCGCCTTCATCTGTCTGAAGACTTACAGGATATGCAGCACTGGAGCTTGGATATAGCACACGGGCCGGCTTATGCCTGGTAACCCAATAGAAAAATTCAGCATCAATAGATAAATCAAGTGCTACCATCATTGGATCACCCTCAATCTTGGACCGTCCGCCAACTATGGCTGCAAAATGATAAACATCACTGAATGCATCAAATTCAAGCTGATATTTTTCCTGAAGGAAACGCGGGTTTTCCCGGAGGTAGAATAGAAAGTCTCTGAAATCTCCCTTCCAAAACAAAAGTCGTTCGTCATCACCAAAAATTTCAAGGTCTTCATTTTTCTTTGATGAAAATCCGGGAAGCCATTTTTCCGGATGTAATCCTATGGATAAATCATCAACAACAAATATCCTGTCACTTGTTGTTTTTAATAATCGCTTTACCATGTTACGCCCTACAAAGCCACATCCTCCCGATACCAAGTGCATTTTCATATTTTGATAATTTAGTAATCAATTCTCTTTTATAAATACAGAACCCTGTAATGAGTTAAACTTCTATCTGATGAGTAGTCCTTTTATGCTAAATACCTGCCTAAAAACGATCAGGGAATATCAGTTGTTCCATATATCTTCTACAAAGATTCAAAATAAGAAGATACTAAAAAATATTTTGTGTAAGTTTTGATTGATGTTTTACTAAAATAACAGATGTTTTTGTAAGAAAAATTTAATCCGAACATTAAAGTAACCATTTTTAAGGTTGAATTTAATTCCTATAATATTGGCAGAAGCATTAAATATGCTTGTTTTATTATTACTAATATGAATATCTACTTGGGCACATTATTTGCAAATTAAATCCATATCATCTGTCAGCAATACAGGTTGATAATTGGAAAAGAGTTCATACTTTTAAGTTTTGAAATCTTTTAGATATTTGTTGATTCAAAAATTAAAGATAGAGAGTGATATTTACTGAACGTGTTTGATTTATATTAATTATTAAAAGGAGAGATCAATTGCAGCATTTTAATCAGGCTGAAATACGACAAATAGAAGACCGTTATCAAGACTTTCTGAACGTTATAAAAGGAAAGTTTGATGAGGAGCGGATGGCTCGCATCGAGAAGGCATTTCGGTTTGCCAATGCAGCGCACGACGGCATAAAAAGAAAATCGGGAGAACCTTATATAATTCATCCCATTGCTGTTGCACGTATTGTAGCAAAAGATCTGGGCCTTGGTGCAACTTCTATATGTGCATCCATATTGCATGATGTTGTTGAAGATACTGAATATACTGTCAGCGACATTGAGCACATGTTTGGTGAAAGGGTAGCAAAAATCGTTGATGGATTAACAAAACTTTCAGGGGATATAGATTCACGGCAGGTGCTTACACTGAAAAAGATTATCATGACCCTGTCTGATGATGTAAGGGTAATTCTTATTAAGATAGCCGACCGGCTGCATAATATGCAGACCCTAGATTCTATGCCTGCTCATAAGAAAATCAAAATTGCCGGTGAAACTCTTTACCTGTATGTACCTTTAGCCCATCGGTTGGGATTATATGCCATTAAAAGTGAACTTGAAGAGCTTAGCTTTAAATATAAACATCCGGAAGATTATCGGAAGACTTTATACATGCTT
Organism: Mariniphaga sp.; assembly: GCA_035645995.1. GTDB lineage: Bacteria > Bacteroidota > Bacteroidia > Bacteroidales > Prolixibacteraceae > Mariniphaga. The sequence goes on from DASRQG010000650.1 coordinate 3,028, forward strand.
CATAACCAGGAAGAGAAGCGAAACTACCTGGTTAATGAGTTTATACGTCCTATAAAAGTAAAACTCGAAGATGAAAAGATTGATTGTATTGTTAGCCATCGCTTAAAATCCACTTGGTCGATATGGCAGAAGATGCAAAAGAAGGGAGTGACTTTTAATGAAATCTATGATATTCTTGCAGTAAGAATTGTTTTAAAAGCCAAACCCGGAATCTCTGAAAAAAGGCAATGTTTTGATGTGTTGTCATTGGTGACTGATATATATAAACCACGTCCCGACCGTATTAGAGATTGGATTACCATTCCTAAAGCAAATGGATATGAGGCACTTCATGTAACAGTTATGGGCCCTCAGGGAAAATGGGTGGAAGTACAGATCCGCACCGAGCGAATGGATGAAGTTGCCGAACGCGGTTTTGCCGCTCATTATCGCTATAAAGATATTAGTACTTTTGAAAATGAACTGGAAACATGGATCGAGAGGATTCGTGAACATTTAAGGGCTCCTGATTCTGATGCATTTGAATTTCTTGATGACTTTAAGCTCAACCTTTATGCTACTGAAATCAATCTGTTTACACCAAAAGGCGATATGGTTTCCCTGCCTCAGGGGGCTACTATTATAGACCTGGCTTATGAAATACATACTGATTTGGGAAACAAATGCATTGGGGCTAAAATAAATTACCGTCTGGTTCCTATCAATCATGTATTGGAAAATGGAGATCAGATTGAGATTCTTACCTCCGAAAAACAAGTGCCTAAAATTGAATGGCTAAAATTTGCAACTACTGCAAAAGCCCGTTCTAAAATAAAGGATGCCTTTAAACTGGAGAAGAAAAAGCACCTCGAAAGGGGGAAAGACGTTGTGGAACAGGCAATGAGAGATGTAAAAGCTCCTGTAACCTCCAATAACCTGAAGAAAATTATAGCTCATTACAACCTCAATAATAAAGAACAACTGTATTCTGAAGTTGGAACCGGTTTTCTTGAATTGAACAAACTAGAAGAAATATTAGGAAGAAAATCACCTAATAAACTTGTAAAATATTGGAACATAACCTTCAGTAAGAAGAAAAAAGAAGAACTGGTTTTTCTGGAAAAGGAAGAACTGAGCAACCAAAAAAGACTGGATAAAGGAAAGCCGTTCCTGTTAAAAGAAGCTCAGGATGAAATTACTTATTCTTTAGCCAAATGTTGTAATCCCATT
>DASRQG010000651.1:0-8130 GCA_035645995.1 Mariniphaga sp.
AAAGTCTATATTTAGTGCTTCATTTTTAATAGAAACGGGTCGTACTTTCTTTTTCCGAAGAAGACTGATTACTTCATTTTTATTTGAAGCATGAATTTCACCTTTAACCTGTTTGCCCGATGAAGTAACTCCAATATAGGAAAAACGAGCCATTACAAAACTCCTGAAAGAAATTATTCAAAAAAATCAAGAAGGATTACAATAGTCGGATTTGTCATTTTAATTTGATCCTATGATTTTTGCCAGTTGTTCAGGATCCGGACTTCTTCCTAACGCATCTTTTTTACTAATAATTCTTCTTTGATACAATCTCTGTAATTCTGAATTCATTGTTTGCATACCATATTTCTGCCCGATTTCAATTATGCCTTGCATCTGATGCACCTTGTCATCACGAATCAAGGCTCGCACAGCCATTGTTGCAATAAGTATTTCACAAGTTAAAACTCTTCCACCACCAATCCGGGGTAAAAGAGACTGGCTGATAATACCTTCAAGTACCATGGAGAGCTGAGCCCGAACCGTAGCTTTCTGATCAGAAGGAAACACATCTATAATACGATTAATGGTTTGTGCGGCGGAGTTCGTGTGTAAAGTTGCAAGAGTTAAGTGTCCGGTTTCTGCAATACTTAAAGCAGCCTGAATCGTTTCAAGATCACGCATTTCACCAATCAGAACCACATCCGGATCTTGACGCAGTGCTACTCTCAGGGCTGCGGTAAAACTATCCGTGTCCTGATGAACTTCTCTTTGGTTAATAATACATTTTTTATGTTTATGTACAAACTCGATAGGATCTTCAATAGTTAAAATATGCCCTTCACGTTCATTATTTATCTTGTCTACCATTGCTGCAAGTGTAGTACTTTTTCCACTTCCAGTTGGTCCGGTAACCAAAACCAGTCCGTTTGGACGTTCTGTCAATTTGGAAACAATCGGCGGTAAACCAAGTTCTTCGAGCGGCTTTATCATATAGGGGATCTGTCTTATAGCACAGGTACAGCATCCTCTTTGAAAAAAGACATTAGCCCTGTAACGGGAAAGGTTCTGAACTCCGAAAGAAAAATCAACTTCCTTTTTTTGCTCGAAAATCTTTTTTTGGGTTTCATTCATAATACTGTACGCAAGTTTATATATCTGTTCAGGTGACAGACGTTCGGTATTTGTGGGAGTTAACTTCCCGTCAACTCTGTATAGCGGGGCAGAACCGGCTGTCAGGTGTAAATCTGAAGCATTCAGTTCGGACATTCGTTTAAGCATCTCATGAATTGAAAGCATAATTTAAAAGTACTATTCTATTTGAGTAAAGAAAAGTTTTTTGTTAAATTACCATGTTAAACAATCTTTTTAAGGTATTTTTATATTGCAAAAAACGATTGCGACCAGAAGTATTTATTTTAATTTGTTAAGACATTACTATAATGCTCCAAAAACATTCTGATTGCAAAGATTCGCTTTTAAACACAACTGATTGATAGTGTTTAATTAGTTGCACTAAGTACCTCCTCAATGGTTGTAAGTCCCGATTTGAGTTTTTCCAGGGCAATAACTCTTAATGTGTTCATACCTTCAGCGATTGCCTTTTCTTTAATTGAGTACGGCGGAGCTTTAGATATGATCATTTCCTGAATTTCAGTATTCACTGGTAATACTTCATACAGTCCGCATCTGCCCTTGTAGCCGGTATTATTGCACATAGCACAACCTTTTCCCTGAAATACAGTTAAATCCTTCCGATCTTCCGGTGAAAGATTCAGAAAAGGAAATAATTTATGCTTAGTTTGATCGACAGGTGTCTTACAGTTTGGACAAATCAGCCTGATAAGTCGCTGGGCAACAATAAGTCTTACAGCAGAAGCTGCCAGAAAGGGATCAATTCCCATATCTGTTAATCTGGTCAGGGAACTGGCAGAATCATTTGTATGTAGAGTGCTTAATACAAGATGCCCGGTAAGTGCGGCTTTTACTCCAATTTCAGCAGTTTCCAGGTCCCTGATCTCACCAACCATTATTATATCAGGGTCCTGTCGGAGAAAAGAACGTAAAGCAGCGGCAAATGTTAAACCGATGTTTCCATTAATGTTAATCTGGTTAATCCCGTCTATATTGTATTCAACAGGATCTTCAGCTGTCATGATGTTTACATCGGGTTTATTTAATGTATTTAAGGCTGAATATAGAGTTGTAGTTTTTCCACTTCCTGTTGGCCCTGTAACAAGTACCATTCCATATGGAGCTCTCAGGGCTTCATCCAGATGTTTGAGACCTAAAGAAGGAATGCCGAATTTTTTCATATCAAGCATGAGGTTTGATGCATCAAGAATACGCATCACTACCTTTTCTCCAAATATTGTTGGCGTTGTGCTGACACGAATATCAATAGTTTTGTATCCCATTTTTATTTTGACTCTTCCATCCTGAGGAAGTCGCCGTTCAGAAATATCAAGATCTGCCATAATTTTGATTCGTGAAATTACTGATGATCTCAGACGGTAGGGCAGTGGGGTCATTTCAATCAATTTTCCATCAATCCTGTACCTTACCCTTAATATCCTCTGGTATGTCTCTATATGTATATCGCTGACATTCTTCCGAACCGCTTCAAGTATAAGATGATTTACTAATTTTACTACAGGTGCTTCGGTTATCTCATTTACAATGTCTTCAGGTTCACCATCTTTCTCTTCTGATAAAATTTCAAAGTTATCATTTTTTATATCATTGATAATTGAATCAACCTCGTGAGATGATTCATAATTTAGATTTATTGCCTCCTGAATCTCTTTAGAATGTGAAAGAACTGGTTTTATAGTGTAACCAGTAAGAAATTTGATCGCATCAAGCATAAAAATGTTCTTGGGGTCGCTTATGGCAACAGTCAGGATACGGTTAATTTTGTTAATTGCAATCATGTTATATTTCTGTGCCATATCATAAGGAATTAATTCGACTATGGAATGATCAAATTCGAGATCTTTAAGACTCAGCTTTCCCTGACTCAGCTGTTTGGAAAGGAAATGGTTGATTACATTTTCATCTGTTATGGCACCTGTAGCAATCAATGCATCACCTAACAAACAACTGTGAGATGTTTGAAATTTTAATCCCTCCAGAAGCTGTTGTTTAGTGATTATCTTGTTTTCAACCAATAATTCACCAAGCTTTTTAGGCATAATTTTATTTGCTTATCTATTCTTCGAATAAAAACGATTCGATATGTAAATACCTCACGATATCTGCGTGTTGGACTGTTTTTTTGGGTTGTAGTGTGGCGATAAATCCATACACAACAAGATCTGTAGAACATTGCCGGGATACGCCATGATGTGTACTGATCTGGACTGTTTTCATCTTCACTGGCTATGAACCTGATCTATGTGTCAAATAAACTCTCATCCATTCAAATATCGTTTCCTGATTCATAATTATACAGTTATGAAGAAAAATCATCAATATGAATACAAACACAAAATTGCATAAAGAACGAGCATATATTAAAATCAGACCTGAATGGAGACGATTAATGGGCGATGTGATTGCCAGAGAGCAGCACTTGGCGCACAAAGGGTTTTTGGCCCTGGAAGATCATATCACCAGACAAATTATCGAATTAGTAGGATGTTACTCCACTGTCGGTGTCAAAATCCATAAGCATTTAATCTAATATAAGCATCCGGGTAATTGTTGAAGATCCGCTTAAAGGTAAAATTAATCCTGTTTAAGAGTATTTAATGAAGTGATTTTGAAAATTGTTTCAGAGTGAAACTTATCCAGGTATATCACATTGCTGTAACTTGGTAATTGTTTTTTGTTATCAGTAATAGAAACTAAAAATCTGGGTCTGAAACAGGACCGTATCGAATCTGATAATAAAGAATCGGATTCGGTTAGTATGATACACTCAAAATATTCTTTATACATTGTTTTTTCATTAAAAGTGCAGTAAAAGTCGTTACTGTTTATGATCAGACATGGGACTTGCCCAAAAACGATTTCTAATCCGGATCTCCTGTCATTAAAAGGATAGATCTTTTTCAATGTACTATTACTGACACGGGCTTGTTGGGATATAAAGGGCTGAGGCCACTGGGCAGGTGTTACGGTAGTACTACAAGCATTTATAAAACTCCAGGCAAGAGGTGGTTTTATTGAGAATGATGAATCAAAACAGAGCTTTCCTGTAAGGAGCTCCCAGTTTGCAGGTAATTTATTAAATAGCTCACATTTGGCAGAAAATTCTGGAGCAGCTATTACAAGTTTCCTGGTTTTAAGATTATTATGCTGGTATTTTAAATAGATCTCGTTATTATGAATGACTATGTGAAGCTTATTGCAGAAAAGATTGTTATGATTAGTATTTGAATACCAACTTAAAAATATAGTACAAATAGTCAGAAGAAATATTTTTAAAAAATACCATTTACCTAAACGGCTTTTCTCAAAACTGAACGAACGCTTGTCTAAAATAAGCTTATATCTTTTACGGTTGTTGAGAATTGCTTGCCCCCTAATAGTTGAGGGAAGTATTATAGAAGTATTATATTATTGATACAGATAAGGATAACAAATCTGAGCATAATATACTCAATCGTTTAATTGCATTGCAATTATTTCAAAATAATCAGAATTGGAGAATAATGATGAGAATCAGAATAAAAAGAGCAGGTATTATAGCAATTTGTCTTTATATGGCTGGATGCAATCCACAATTAAGAAATAGATCAGAAGAGGACTCCACTGAGAAACCAGTAATTCGCAAACAGGAAAAAACGAAAGATGTTCAGCTGACATTTTTAGATACAATAAATTCAGGAAAAAATATCCATTTGGAAAATTCTGATTTAAACAGTTTCAAGGAGCAAACCTTTACCGAGTCTGACATATCAGCAACGCCCTCATCAAATGTACACTATAGAGTGCAGGTTTTTGCTTCAAGTCAGATAGAAACTATACGAGAACAGAAAAAATCACTGGAAAATAAAATAGACTTGCCTCTTTTCATAGCTTTTGATACACCTTTTTATAAGTTGTATGTGGGTGATTTTGAGAAAAGAACCCAAGCCGAATCTGTTTTACCAGAAATAAAGAAACTTGGATATACTGATGCCTGGGTGGTTTCAACCAGAGCTATTTCCGGTAATGAAGAATAATACCACTTCGTAATATCAAAAACCGTTAATTTAGTAAGAAAAGCAAAAATCAGATATTACCCTGTCGATAATAATCTCTATTTTGGGACTAATGTGATTAAAAATTTAATTAAATCCGGAGCTGGAAAAATGCCGAAGATAAGATTGCCGACGATTGTTATCAACTTTATCCTGTTAATTACTTCTGTCTTTTCACAAAATTATAATGATAATATCAATTGTCTGCATGATCAGGTTCTGATACAGCACGATCTTGTCAAGGCCATATGGGCATGCAATACAGAAACATTCTTTGAAGTAATGCATTGTATTGACGACATTAATGTTAAGGATTCCTCTGACGGTTCATTTCTGATCGGAGCTTCAGCTACAGGATGTACTGATATAGTCAAATTATTATTAGATAATGGTGCAAATGTTGATGATCAAGACAGTTGCGGAAAAACAGCTCTGTTTCATTCTGTCATTAATGGAAATTTTGCTATTACAAAATTATTATTAAGATATGGTGCTTCAGTAAATATGGGAAATTATAAAAATGAGATCCCGTTGCAGAAAGCCATAGAACGAAAAGATAGTGCAGCAGTCTCATTGTTGCTTACGTATGGTTCTGATCTATATATTAAAGATTCTTTGGGCATGACTCCTTTACTATCCGCAATATCATCCAAATCACTTGTGATTGCCAGGATGCTTATACACGCCGGATCAGATATTTACTCGCAAGATAATCGGGGGAGAACACCTTTGATTGCTGCAACAGAAAAGAGAAATATGGAAATTGTAAAGTTGTTGCTTGAAAGGGGCGCAGAAGTAAACCAAATGGATTCAAGCGGCAGAACAGCACTACTGGTTGCATCAATTATGAATAATCTGAACATTGCAGGTGTTTTAATTGAAGCTGGAGCAGATGTAAATATTAGAGACCAAAAAGGAAGAACACCCTTGATGATAGCAATGCAGAAAAGATTTACAAAACTGGAACAGCTTTTATTGGATAAATCACCGGATGGATATACACCACTTATGTCAGCAGTAAGAAACGGTGATATCGAAAAGGTTCGCGAGTTATTGTTTGTAAAATTCGTCGACATCAATAAAACCAATAACTACAATAGTACACCACTCATAATTGCAGCTTCAAAGGGACATGTTAATATCCTGAATGAGCTTATTTTATATGGAGCAGATATTAATGTACAAAATGATATATTAGGCACAGCATTAATGTATGCTGCGGCAAATGGTTTTCTGGATGCCGTTAAAATATTAATTGATTCAGGAGCTGATTTCAATATTGTAAATAAGTACGGGTATACTGCTTATGATTATGCCAAATCATACAATCATCATAATGTAGCACAGATTCTTCTTGATTCTGGTGCGAACCGGACAAATTTCTGATTAGATCATAATATTTGCAATTTTTTGATACTGTATGTGAAAAAAATGTATAATAAATCCATTTCTAGTTTGCTTAAAGCAATTTAACTCAGGTTGTCTATTCGATTACATCGGGTGAATTGGAAATATTATCTTTATTATTGATCAAAATAATTGTAACAGGAACCGTAATCGCAACTCCAAGCATGCCGGAAATCCAGAACCATGCTATACTTTTTTTTCTAATTTTAACTTTTTCTTTAGTTATGCCGCATAGTTTTGAAGCAACAAGTGGAACTCCGCGTTTGATAAATTTATCGCTGTTTCCTGTAAAAAATTCATTTACTTCTTTTATTGTTCTTCCGGTTCTTACATCAATAAGATTAACACCTATGGAGTATGTATTTCCAAATTGAGAAACCGACCCTGTGCCAACAATATCAACTCCCAGAAGTTGTCCTATTTCAAGAGCGCATGAAGGTTTATCACAGATTGAGGATTGCTGATATCCCATTTGGTTCAGGGTATTTTTCATTTCAAAATGGTCCATAACCTTAAATGTATCGAGTGTTATAATATTAGATCTTAGAGTTTCAGTTATAAGTGAAGCTTCCTGGGGGGTGATGGCAGTGAAAGAAAGATCATTAAGCGCCAAAACCTTTTTATTGTGAGTCCCTGTTTGTGCTGTTGAAAAAGAGTCGCATAACAATATTAACAACACTGTTATTGTTATGGGAACAGAACTGGTCATAATTACCTCACCAGACACAAAAATCTAAATTACCCCTTTACATTTAGAGTAATTGGTGCAAAAGTGTCTTTTTATTTTAAAATATCCGTATTAAGTTCAAAATAAACCTGTACTTTAAAATAGGTTATAGCTTCTAATCGAACAAGAAGTTAGCTCTGCATTTAGGTTCCTGATCAGGTTAGTTTAAATACCATCTTGAAGGCATTGCATTTTATTAGTGCTGTAAAACCGGATTGCAGTTCTTTAATTTGCAAATATGTTCAGTTATGACAGGTATAAGAATTGATTGTCCTATTTAAATATAACCTGAATGGAGACGATTAATTTACGATGAGCAGCGAGGAGCTGCACTGCCGCAGTTAAAAAGGGTATTATGGCTGTTGAGGTCTTATCTACCTTTGATATGGGCCAAGCAGGCATGAAAACTTTAAGCCAATGTTCACGAAAGGACTATTGTGAAAAAAACGTCTGATTTGGGTACAAACATTATTTAATTCAGGAGGCTGTATGGGACAGAATGAACTGATAAATAAACTGGAATCGCTTCAGAAAACCGATTATGATGCATTAAAAAGTTATGATAAAGCATTGGAAAAAATCGATGATAATGAACTGAAAAACCAGATACTCCAATTCCGTAAAGATCACGAGCGCCATATCTATTCCATTTCAGATCTGCTTCGTACAATGGGCTTGTCCCCATCATCCACTTTCCCGGATTTGAGAGGAGTGTTTCTTCAAGGAATGACTGTTATTGAAGGGTTAGCTGGAACCGAAGGCGTATTGAAAGCCCTTGAGAAAGGCGAGGTAATGACCAATGATGAATATGCCGAAGCAGATACGTGG
>DASRQG010000652.1:0-2610 GCA_035645995.1 Mariniphaga sp.
AGACTTTGAACAAGCCCTTGGGAAGTTAGGGTAACATTTGAAGTGAATGTATTTATATTTGCAGAGTGGTGAATCATGGATCGTAATTTCCTGATTCACCACCCATTAAAATGAATTTAAAAATTGAAGAAATGCCAGTAAATGTTCCGGATAAATTACCCGCCATTAAAATTTTAGAAGAGGAAAATATATTTGTTATGGATGAATCGCGGGCACAAAGTCAGGATATTAGGCCATTGAAGATTATTATATTAAACCTGATGCCGCTTAAAGTAACAACTGAAACGGATTTGTTACGGTTGTTGTCAAATTCACCCTTACAGATTGAAATCGACTTCATGAAGTTGTCAGGTCATATTCCCAAAAATACCTCTTCGGAACACATGGAGCTATTCTACAGGAGTTTTGATGAGTTAAAAGACCGTAAATACGATGGATTAATTGTGACTGGGGCCCCGGTTGAAATGTTGGCATTTGAAGAGGTCACATACTGGGAAGAAATGAAGGAAATACTTGATTGGGCTGAGCATCATGTTTATTCGTCGATGTTTATTTGTTGGGCAGCCCAGGCAGCATTATATCATCATTATAATATTCCTAAATATCCACTCAGGGAAAAGATGTTTGGAGTATTCGGACATACACATGTAAACTCACACCTTCCAATACTTAGAGGGTTTGATGATTATTTTTACATGCCACATTCCCGACATACAGAGATAAAAGCAGAGGATATCAGCAAGGTGGACGGGCTCCAGATAATTGTAAGTTCAGAAGAAGCAGGTGTCGCCATTGTTAAAGCAAAAGGTGGAAGGCAGCTTTTTATTACAGGGCATTCAGAATATTCGAGGTTCACGCTCGATAAAGAGTATCGCAGGGATGTAGAAAAAGGTTTACCAATTCAGATTCCTGTTAATTATTATCCTGACAATAATGTGGAACGGACACCTTACATGAGGTGGGGTTCTACTGCTAATCTTTTATTTTCAAATTGGTTGAATTACTATGTTTATCAAGAAACACCATATAATCTGGAGGATATCAACTGAGTTGTTTTTTATTTCTAAGTAAAGCAGTAATTTTGCAATAAAAAGAAACCAATTAAAGATGAAAAAGATTGCTGTAGTATTATCAGGATGTGGTGTTTATGATGGATCAGAAATACATGAAGCTACCCTTACTTTATTAGCTATTTCGAAAAGAGGGGCAGCATACCAGTGTTTTGCTCCCGATATGATGCAAGCACATGTAGTAAATCACCTTACCGGCGAGGAAATGCCGGAGCAGCGTAATGTATTGATTGAGTCAGCCCGTATTGCGCGTGGAAATGTTAAACCACTTTCGGAATACAAGGCCAATGAATACGATGCAATAGTGTTTCCAGGTGGTTTTGGCGCTGCAAAAAATTTGAGTACATATGCATTTGACGGGCCTGATTTAACCATTAATCATGAGGTGCAGAAAGCGATTGAGGAAACTGTTGAGGCTGGTAAGCCAATTGGTGCGTTATGTATTTCTCCTGTAATTTTTGCTAAAATATTTGATCAGGTAAAAGTAACTATTGGCCAGGATGAAGAAACAATAACCGCAATACAAAAAATGGGAGGTAAACATGAAGCAACCACTCATGGTGAAATTGTGGTGGATGAACAATTTAAGCTTGTTACCTCTCCGTGTTATATGCTGGATGCTTCAATTGTTCAAATAGCAGAGGGAGCCGAAAATGTTATTGACAGAATCATTGATTTAATCTAACCATTTGTGGTGACCACTTACCCTTTTGTTGATATTCATTCGCACCGGATGCACGCTGAAAAAGATAGTATCCGGGTAGTTAATCTATTTCCCGGTGATTCAATACCTGTATTTAAGGGAAAGACCTTTTATTCAATGGGCTTGCATCCGTGGAAAATAAAGATTCAGGAAGAAAATAATGTTTTATTGGGAATAATAGAAGATGCTCAGGCGTTTGATCATGTTATTTTTATTGGTGAGTGTGGTCTTGATAAAGTTTATGGGGGAGACATGGAGGAGCAAAAGAGGGTGTTTGAAGCTCAGGCAATGATAGCAGAGGAATATAAAAAGCCCCTTTTAATTCATTGTGTACGGGCCTATAATGAGATTATTGAATTATTTAAAGAGCTTAAACCTTCAGTGCCATGGATAATCCATGGGTTTGCGGGAGGTATTGAGATTGCACAGCAACTGGAGAAAATAGGTATTAAGTTTTCTTTTGGTAAGTTCTTGTTTAACTCCAATGCAAAAGTTATTGAATCGTTCCGGAAATTATCGCTGAAAAATATTTTTCTCGAAACGGATGAATATGAAGGAGCCATCTCAGATATTTATAAAATAGCTGCTGCAATAAAAAACATGCCTGAGGAAACATTGAAAAAGGTTGTATGGGAAAACTTCAATCGATTGGAGAATGTAAGTTTACCCCCAATAGAAAATTGAGATTATTTGATGAAAATTGATTGGCTTGAACGAACCAGGCTTCTGGTAGAGGATGAAAATCTTACTAAACTTAGAAATGCCCATGTTCTTGTTGTAGGATTAGGTGGAGTAGGAGCTATGGCTGCTGAAATGATTTGCAGGGCAGGAGTTGGT
>DASRQG010000653.1:0-6173 GCA_035645995.1 Mariniphaga sp.
GGCTCATAGCCAACGATAGGTTCAAAAAAACGATTGCCGGGTTGGGAAGCTTTTATGTTCCAGGAAACCACGTATTGTCGGTTCCAGTTTTCGTAATATTCCTGTGACCGGTATTGCGAAGGGTTATTATTCAAGGCATACCAGGTATCAAACCGGGCATCGAAAGTCTCCAGATCATACTGAAGTGAATCATCTTCAGCTTCTGTTTCATTGTTGGCTTTTATCTGTGGAGTGTTCCGGGGCCCAGTGCAGGCCAGAATAGTCAACAGAAGTCCAAAAAAAATTATAAATGGTTTCATCCGTAACACATTAAGATTATTCATCGGATGAAACTCGCATGATGAATTTACATCCCGGAATTCAACCAACGAATCATGCTCGTTTTATTAAATCATTGTATACAGGCTACATGAAGCATATACGAATTCCATTCCAAAATTGTTTTTAATCTAATTTTTTATGAAATTTAACAAGAAAACGATTTAACTAAATTCGAATGTTACCAGGATTAGATTTTTGGAAACTTTTCTCCCTGATTTTTCTTCTGACTGCCATACCGGTATCGGTAATGATCATATTGGAAAAAAGGTCACCTTATAAAACAGCAGCCTGGATTCTGGTATTAATATTACTACCTGTATTCGGTGTTGTTTTTTACCTGTTCTTTGGCCAGGAATACCGTAAGCAAAAACTTTTCTCACGGAAGGGGCTGATCAGTCTGACCAAATACAGGCAGTTATCATTCAGACAACTTCGGGAATTTGAGCATACACTACGAAATTTAAATCCATTGGTGCGTGAAAAGGAAAATTTAATCCGCCTCTTGTTAAAGAACTCCAACGCATTGGTAGTTAATGCCAGCCGGTTAAAAATTCTCAATAATGCAGATGAAACATTTGAAGCCATATTTAATGCGATTGAAAAGGCTCAGCATCATATTCATATGGAGTATTACATCTTTTCGGACGACAAGATCGGCAACAAGCTAAAGGAGCTGCTCATCAAGAAAAGCAGGGAAGGAATCATTGTTCGTATTATAGTAGATGATGTAGGCAGCTGGGGTTTACGATCGAGGTTTCTGGATGAACTTCGCATCAACAACATTGAAATTTATTCCTTCATGGAAGTACGTTTTCCAAGATTAACATCGAGGGTTAACTACAGGAACCACCGTAAGATACTGGTTGTAGATGGTAAAATTGGTTTTACGGGAGGGGTAAATATTGCAGACCGTTATCTTGAAGGACTTAAAAAAATTGGCCCGTGGCGCGATACACATCTTCAGATAGAAGGAGATGCAGTTGCAGGATTACAAGTTGTTTTTGCAGCAGACTGGTATTTTGTTGTCCATGAAAATTTAACCGGCAGAAGGTATTTCCCAAATATAAGGGCAACAAAAGGAATACCTGTACAAATTACTGCCAGTGGGCCAGATTCCGATTGGGAAAGCATTGCCCAGGTGTTTTTTGCAGCAATAGCAGGAGCTAAAAGTAAAGTTTATATTGCTTCACCATATCTGATGCCTACAGCTGAAATACTTTATGCTTTAAAAACTGCTGCGTTGAGTAATGTTGACGTACGTATTCTGATGCCTGAGAAGACTGACAGTCTGATCCCCCACTGGAGTTCCTATTCTTATATCGAAGAATTACTTGAAGCCGGTGTACGGATATATTTCTACCAGGCCGGCTTTCTACACAGCAAATATCTGATTGTAGATGAAGTTTTTTCCACGATAGGTACAACTAATCTTGATTTCCGCAGTTTTGAAACCAACTTTGAAGTTAATGCGGTGATCTATGATCAGGCATTCACAGCGCATCTTCGTAAATTCTTCAGAAATGATTTAAGAAACAGCCGTGAATTAAAGCTATCAGAATGGAGGGAACGTCCATGGCATTTTAAGTTAAGGGAATCGCTGGCGCATATTGTCAGTCCGATGTTATAGCTATGGTTCTTCGTCCAATACTTCAACCAACATTAAAAAGGCAGTCGTCCGAGATCCAGGTTTCCGCCGGAAAAGATAATACCTGTCTTTTTCCCTTTAAAAAATGACTTATTGTCAAGAACGGCAGCCAGGGGAACAGCAGCCGAGGGTTCTACAATAATTTTCATTCGTTCCCACACCAGACGCATCGCTTCAATAATTAGAGATTCGGAGACCGTTACAACATCATCAACATGCTCAAGAATAATTTTAAAATTTCGATCACCCAGAGAAGTCAACAATCCATCGGCAATCGTTTTCGGATTTTGAGAGGGAACTAATGTTTTTGAATGGAAAGATTTAAAAGCATCGTTGGCACCGGCAGGTTCAGCAGCAATAACCTTGCAATCGGGAACCAGTACCTTAGTAGTAATAGCAGTTCCACTCAACAGCCCGCCCCCTCCTACCGGAGCTACGATAATATCAAAGCCATTTTGTTCTTCGATCAATTCTTTGGCAGCAGTTCCCTGACCGGCAATGACATAAAAGTTATTATAGGGATGAATTTCAATAGCACCGGTACGTTCTTCCACTGCACGTAGTGTTGCTTCTCTGGCTTCAAGCGTAGGTTCACAATAAGTTATTTCTGCCCCATATTCTGCCACTGCTTTTTTCTTAATTTCGGGTGATGTCTTTGGCATAACGATATGAGCATTTATACCCCGCATTTGAGCAGCCAGTGCTAATGCTGCAGCATGATTACCTGAAGAATGAGTGGCTACCCCCTTTTGCGCTTCTTCATCGGACAATGAAAATACTGCATTGCAGGCACCTCTGAACTTAAAGGCACCTACCCGTTGAAAATTCTCACACTTAAAAAATAATTCTGCTCCACAAATCTTGTTGATGCTTGATGAAGTCATTACCGGAGTGCGGTGGATGCATGGGGCAATCAGTTTATGAGCCCGTTCTACATCAGAATAGTCAGGAAGATATTTCATAAGGTATTAATTGTTTATAGCTGCCTTATGGAACTCGCATTTTGATTTTGCATCTCAATTTTTGATCCTTACAGTATGCTCGTTTCATAAGATATAAATTGTTCAAAACTCACTTTTAAAAAAGAAAGCCTCCACACCTTTCACTCCGGGCCTTATTTTAAACAATCCGCCAGCATGGGGGAATTTCTCAAGATCTTCATCACTGGTATGTTGACGAGCAGTTGTTATGTACAATGTACCTAAATCCTTATCTCCAAACGCCACTGAAGTGACATTCTTTGCAGGCACCTCTATTTTATGAAGTAATTCTCCGTTAACGGGGTTCCAACAACCAACTGCAGCACCACCCCACAGTGCTATCCACAAATTTCCCTCCTCATCGATGGCCATACCATCCGGTGCTCCCATATCGTCAGGAATTTCAACAGCAGTTCGGGGATTACTGATTTCACCTGTATCATTGTTATAATCCCATGCCGTCACTTTATAGGTAGGGGTATCAATATAGTACATTGTCTGGTGATCGTGTGACCATACAATCCCGTTAGAAGTGCCGACCTTATCAATCATTTTATGGACGATACTATCTCCATCAAGCCTGTAGAGAGCTCCGGCTTCCCTTTGGCCTGTCATACTCATGGTACCGGCCCAAAATCTTCCCGCAGGATCACACTTTCCATCATTAAACCGGTTCCCTTCAATATCTTCTTCAGGGTTGGCAATAAAAGTTTTTGCACCTGTACTTAAATCGATTCGGTAAAATCCATCCTCCAATGCAGCCATTACCATTCCTGAATCAGCAGGCACAACCGTACCGATCATCTTTCCTGTGAACATCTCCTTATTAAAATTAATAGAAGGATTGTAAACATTGAGAATATTACCGGTAATATTCACCCACAGAAGCTCACCTGTTTTATAATTCCAGATGGCACCCTCCCCTAAAGCTGATTTTGTATCAAGTACCAGTTCCACCTTATCATTATTTGATGTACAACCTGCAAACATTAGTGTTGCAAATATTATTGCCATAAATTTATGCATAATCCTGATATTTTTCCGGTTATTTACAATGCAGGCTATAAAATTAACTGATTATGGATGAGATTACTAAAGACTTTCAATCAGTTTTTCGACAATAAGACGCAGTTTGGGCTCAGCTTTCATGGCAACCTGTTGAACCTCTTCGTGTGATATTTCCACAATTTCACCCGGAACACCACTGTCGGTAATAATAGAAATCCCAAACAATTTTATATTCATGTGCCGGGCAACGATAGCTTCAGGTACCGTTGACATACCAATTATATCGCCACCCAGAATCCGGAACATCCGGTACTCGGCAGGAGTTTCGAAAGTAGGCCCCTGCACTCCCACATATATTCCCTCCCGGACATTAATGTTATGCTCCAGTGCAATAAGTTTGGCCTTATTTCGGAGCCTGTCGTCATAGACCTTACTCATGTCAGGAAACCGGACTCCCAATTCGTTTAAATTTTTACCATGCAGCGGATGCTCGGGGAAAAAATTAATATGATCGTTAATTAAAACGATATCTCCTACGTGCCATTCCGGATTCAGTCCTCCCGATGCATTGGAAACAAAAAGCTGCTCAACTCCCAGAAACTTCATTACTCTTATGGGAAAGGTTACTTCCTGCATGGTATAGCCTTCATAATAATGAAACCGTCCCTGCATTACAAGCACCCTTCTGCCACCGAGTTTTCCATATATCAACTGCCCGGTATGACCGTCAACTGTAGTAACAGGAAAGTCAGGAATTTCGGAATATGGCAAACGGTCGATAATTTCGATGTCATTTACCAATCCTCCCAATCCGGTACCCAAAATTATTGCTGTATCAGGACGGGCGTTGAACCTGCCTTCTATGAAGTTCGAGGTTGCTTTTATTTTCTCCAACATAATTTAATATTTTCTTATTAAATACCTTCCCTTCTTCATCGAGGAACTTTACTTTCACCGGAAGGTAGTAAAGCATGTTTTTAAATGTTTCATTCAAATCAGAAAGATCCCGGAAGCGTATTGCATCTTTCTCGGTAGTGATAATAATTTTCTTTTGACTTTTCAACTTAGAAAGCTTATTCATGATAACGCCTATATCGCCACTGGTAAAGTTATGATGATCGGGAAAACTAACCATATCAATTTCAGTGGCAAATTGTTTAAGATACTCGGGAATCAAGCGTGGATATGCAATTCCGGAAACTATTAGTATTCCATACGAATGAGCTTCATAAAAATCTTCATCTATCACAGGCCCGTCAAACATCGGTTGAATGGCTCCATATTCGTAAGTCGTAAAGAACATTGACTGATAAGGTTTTAATCCTATGTCGTTCTGCATCACCCTTCGCATAATAGGAGTAACTTCTTCAGGCGGGCATTTTGAAAAAATGATGATATTTGCTCTTCGCAACTGGGCAGCACTTTCGCGCAATGATCCGGCAGGCAATAGCAAATCATCCTTTAACGGCCTGTTATAATCAATAAGCAGGATATTTATTACAGGTGTTATCTTACGATGCTGGAAAGCATCATCAAGCACAATCACATCCGAAGCATTCTGATCATCAGTTTTCAGCAACTTTTCAACCCCTACAACTCTGTCTTCACATACACCAACAGTAATATCCGGAAATTTTCTTTTAATCTGGAGTGGTTCATCACCAACTTCCCGCACAGTAGAATTGGCTGACACGAGATGAAAACCTCTTGTTTTACGTTTGTATCCCCTGCTAAGTGTCGCAACGTTAAACTTCTCCCTGAGCAGATCCACAAGATATTCGACATGCGGAGTCTTGCCCGTTCCGCCTACTGTAATGTTCCCGATAGAGATTACTGTGACCTCAAATTCTTTTGATTTAAAGATATTTAAATCATAAAAAAGGTTACGGAAATAAACTATCAGCCCATAAATCAACGAAAAGGGATAGAGCAAAATTTTACGCATTCCATTTACTTTAATATCGATGGCGAAGATAGCCAAATGAATTCAGGATATCAATTCAAAGCTGTCATTCGGGTTTAATCCTATTATCCTTGACATGAATTTAAAATCATTGGCCAATAATCTTAATCAGCTTACCAGCCTGAACCTGATCGTTCAGCTGCATATTATTTAACAGAGCAAGCTCCTCCATCTTTTCCTTCGATAATCCCAATCTGCTGAGTGCATTAGCGAGCGTACCTGTTTGGCTCACCTTATGAAGGCGAATCCGTTGAGG
>DASRQG010000654.1:0-6470 GCA_035645995.1 Mariniphaga sp.
ATATTCATGGCTTTTTTATAAACAGCAGTAACACCACAATATTTCTCTTCAGAAAGTTCAACTGCCTTATGGAGTTTATCAAGAGGCAAATCTTTTCCTTTAAACTGATATATCACCTTCATTTGGGAATAATGCTTAGGGTGTTCATCCGTCACATCAGCTTCAACAATTACATTAAATGCCTTGGGCTCTATCCTCATTTTTTTCAGAATCATTATCACGTCAATACCGGTACATCCTGCAAGTGCAGTAAGCATAAGCTTTTTTGGCCTCACTCCCAAATCATTTCCCCCATTTTCTGTAGCTGCATCTATCACAATTTTATGGCCATCCATGTCTGCTTCAAAAGCTAAATTATCGGTCCATGACATATTCACCTCATGCTTCATATCACATTTTTTTATGTAGTAAATTGTATATTAAATCCAAATATACAATAATTGAATCTCGGTATAAAATTGTTTTTCATATATAACCTGAAATTGTATCTTTAGGCAATTTAAATTACTTCCTGTAAACATCATAGCGATCATTTACAGTTCAAATATTAATGATTAAAGGAAGAACCTATGAGGAATATTATAAACAAACCAACTGAAGAAGAAACTGATTTAAGTGGTTTCAATTTATTCAAAAAACTTGATGAAGAAGAATTTAATAGGTTAAACTTTGAGAAAACCTGTTCAATTTATAAAAAAGGTAGTGTTATATACCGTGAAGGAAGCAGATTAACCGGCTTTTTTTGCGTGACCCGTGGTATTTTAAAAATTATAAAAACAGGCATAGATGGAAAGGAACAAATAATCCGCTTTGCAAAAAAAGGTGAGATTATCGCATATCGATCCTTACTAAGCCAGGAACTTGCATGTACAACTGCTAAGGTAATAGAAGATGCAGTACTCTGTCACATTCCATATCAAACACTTCTATATCTCATCAAAAACAACTGGCAGTTTTCACATCACATGCTACAGATAGTATGTCGTGAACTTAGAGAAGCCAATGATTATATTGCAGATATAGCTCAAAAGACTGTACGTGAACGATTGGCAGAGGTATTGCTGTTGCTCAAGGAAAACTTTGATTTAGATCCTAATAACAATCTGCAAATTTCACTGACACGTGAAGAGCTCGCAAATATCGTAGGTACTGCAACCGAAACTGTAATTCGTTTGCTTACAGAATTAAAACATGATAATCTTATTGAGATTAATGGACGAAAGATCAAACTATTAAACATTCCGGAGCTAAAACGTATAGCAAATGTATAAGATAGAATATCATTGAGAGTTAAGCCAAGAGAAATTGGTTAGTAAAATCTGTGCATAAATCCAGATGGGAGGAAACTTATTTACCCAGCCAGTCTTCAGGATTTAATTTTTGATTTTCATGCCAGATTTGAAACTTAAGGATTGTTTTATTTCCATCATCTGTATCGGTATAGACTGTCCCTATTGGTTGTCGTTCTCTCACATTATCACCTGTTTTTACAGTTACTTCCCTTAAATTAGAATATACAGACAAATAACTGCCATGCCTGATTATAATTGCTGAATTTCCTCCTGTAATTCCGAAAACGCGAGTTACTTCACCCTTAAAAACAGCTCTCGCTTTAGCACCAGGTTCTGTAGCAATATTAATACCGTTGTTACGGATCTGAACTTTTTCAAGTACCGGATGACGATGAATTCCAAATCTTTCTGTTATTACACCCCTTTCAACCGGCCAGGGTAACCTCAGTCTGTTTTGAGCAAAGTTATCCCCTACAAGCTTCTGTTCAGGTGTAAGACCGTATGCAGGTTTTCCCGCAGCTCTTTTTTTACTGGCTTCCTCTTCTATAATTCTTTGAATTTCGTTTTCCAACAGTTGTTCTGCCTTTCGCTGTTGTTCTAATTTCTGACGAAGATCACGTTGTTGTGATTTTAAATTCTGAACCTCATTTGATTGCTGCTTTTGTTCCTGAGCCAGCTTTTCTGCCTCCTCCCGTGTTTGTTCCAATAACTGTTTTCGTGTTTGCCTTTGAAGATCTAACTGTTCAATCTTTTGATTCATCAACTGCTGTAAATTATTCATAGCCTCTACTTGTGATGTTCTTACTGAGGTATATTGTTTCATATACAATAACCTACGGTATGCCTGGTTAAAATTATCGGCAGAAAGTAGAAATAACAAAGGATTATTCGAATTAAAAGTCAAATAGGTAAAGCGTATCAAGCGGGCATATTCAGCTTTCATGGATTCAAGATCATCTTTAAATAAATCAACAACCAATTGATTGTTAGCAATAAATTCCCCGTAAAGTTTAATCTCAGAGTTAAGTCCTGCTATAACCTGATTTCTCTGTTTGATGTTGTTATTAATCAACTGAAGCCGGTTAACTGAAGCTTTTTCCTGTTGCTGAACCTGATTTAATAATTTATTGGTTAATTCTATTTCTTTAACGGCTGCCTGTCTTTTCTGTTGAAGGTCAGAAAGAGATTGACCAGATAAAATATTTACATAAAACAGTAGCGTTAGCGTAAGAACACCGGCAAGGTTCAAACGAATTCTCCCGGAAGTATAAAATTTAGTATATAAATCATATCGCATTCTCACCCAATTCTGTTTTTAGGTTTTTTTTACAGCTGCATTTTAAAAATAATAAAAGACTTTATCTTATCTGGTACGAATACTTTGATAACGTTCAGGGATAGTAATATTCAAAGTCTCCACCTTTTCTGTAGAGAAACCTCTCAATTTCAAATTCAATTCTGTCATATCGTCTTGTGATATAAAAGTTATATCAATAGCACCCGGGTAATCATAATCATCAACCTTTTGAAAATCACTGAATCGTACTTCCAGATTTCTTTCTCTGTTGGGATCATTTAAAATCATTTTTTCGAGAACAAAATTTTGTGGATTAAAGTATAATTTTTGGCCTGCAAAAGCTTGTTCTTCATGATTATTATTTCTCCTGTTATTTCTGAATATAAACCCTTTAGAACCTGCATACTGTCGTGAAGGATCCTGTTCTGACTGAAGTACATATTTTCCATCTTCAATAAAAGATTTAAAACTTTTTGCAGTCAAAGTTGATTTTGTAAGACCTGAATTAAGTGGGTTTGAGATGAGAGATTGAACTATATTGAAATTAAGATCGAAATTGAGCATATTACCAAGGAAATGATAGTCACCTTGAAAATAGTTTTTTTCAATGTAATTCACATATGTAACACTATCCGGACTCAGAAGAACTCTTCCAACCGGAATGTTCAATTTACTTATTGAAGCCAAAATATTTTCATCACGCATTGCTTTAATACTCGCCCTAAAACTTGTACGTGAATCTTCATTTGAAAATTGAACATTAATTCTACGAATGGATAAGTTATCAAAATCAAATGCATTTTCACGAGCATTTTCCAATAATTTATTAGCAGACAAGGGTTTCAAACGTGCAACAGAAACATCACGTGAAGTTCGGCATGAAGATATCACAGAGACAAAAGTAACACCTAACAGAAATATTAATACGGTTCGTTTGAGTGATCTCATACCAATCAACATTTATTCTATATAAGAACGTTTTTCTATCTTTTTTTCGAGCAATTCAGAAAACTCACCCTGTTCTCTTGCTTTTTCCCAATACTTAACCGCTTCTTCTGTCTGATCCAATTTAAATAAGATATCACCATAATGTTCGAGCAAAGTAGAATTATCTTCTCCCCCGTGTTTTATTGCAGATTCCATATAAAACCTGGCAAGGCGATATTCTCCTTTTTTAAATAATACCCAGGCATAGGTATCGAGATAAGTAGAATTATCAGGAAACATTTCGACAACTTTTCCACTCATCCGTTCTGCTTTGTCCAGATTATCACCAGTGAGGGATAGATAATAAGCATAATTATTTAGAGCTATGTGATTATCAGGATCAAGTTCAACCGCCTTATCAAACAATTCAAAAGCTTCGCTAATATTGCCCATCTTATATATTGCCTCACCTTTCAGCATAAAAAACTGTCCCTCCAGTCGCTTATTATCAACTACATAATTTACTCCTTCTTCAGAAATTTCAATTGTTTGATCGTATTTCTCAAGTTGAAGATTGGCAATAGCAGTGAGAAAGTAAACCTGAGGTTGGTTCGGAAAAAGCTCCATTGCTTTATTGCCATGTTCCAGCAGGCTTTCCCAATCCTGAAGGTCGTTATCAATAAATAAAACCCTTTCCCAAAGCATATAATCACCAGATTCATCAGAAAGTGCCATCAATAACTCTGAACGTGCTTCTTCCAATTTTCCCTGTTTTAGTAAAGATTCAGCACGAACAGTATGTAACAGGTATTCACCCTTATGAATTTCCATGAGAATATTAATAAGTTCTTCCTCTTGAGCTGTTTTTATTCCTGATGATTCAGGTTTAGAAGTCAACAACAGATACATTTGAAGTTTAGTCTGCAAATCCACATCTTCACTTCTAAAACCCTTTTTAGTTTCTTCGTATGATCTTTTTACATTTCCATTCTGCAGGTAAAAATTTGCAAGTGAAAAATGTACAAAACCATTATCAGGATCAATTTCCTGAATCGTTTGATAATATTTCATAGCGTTGGCAGTATCACCCTGACTTTGGTATAAATCCGCCATCAACCCGTAATAACGAGGTTCATCAGGGGCAAAGTCAATTAATCGTTGTATCTCCGCAATAGCTTTATCTATTTGCCCATTCTTAACAAGTAATTGTTGTTTTTCTAATGATAATTGTTCGTTAATGCCCACTTTTTCTTCTAATTTGTTGAATGCTTTCAAAGCTTCTTCTATGTTTCCACTATTTGCATTAACCATTGCATTCATGTAAAGTAGTTCCATGTTATCAGGTTCCTGTTCAAGAAGCTTACTGTAAATTTCCGCAGCTTTATCATTTTTCCGGGTTTGCTGATAAATCTGTGCCAACAGCATTTGGTACCATTTATTCTCAGAATTAAGAGATACTGCCTTTTCCAATAACAGCGTTGCACTTGTAAAATCATTATTCTCAGCATGAATAGTAGCCAATTCATACATAGCTGCTGAAGAATTAGGATCAATTTCAAGACACCCTGACAAATATTGAATTGCTTTTTGAGGATTTCCAAGTGCTTTCTCCTTAAGAGCTTCAACATAAAGATACTCAAACTCCATTTGGCGTTGCTCATCGAGTTTAAGCTCCTGTTCATCTATAACAACTTCACTATCTGTTTCTTGCTGAGCAATACTTTTAGAGCTTGAACAGGCAAATACGATCATGGGTAACCAAATAATCATTACCCATTTTATTTTATTTTTATTCATTCGTTTTCAATTTTTACCAGTATGCCCAAAGCCACCAGAACCTCTTTGGGTACTATTTAATTCCTCTACCAAATTCCATTCCACGGTTTCATGAGATGAAATCACCATTTGGCATATCCTTTCACCGCTTTCAATAACAAAATCTTCTTGTGAAAGATTAATAAGTATAACACGAATCTCACCTCTATAATCAGCATCAATAGTACCAGGTGAGTTTAATACTGTTATACCTTTTGATAGTGCAAGTCCGCTTCGGGGTCTGATTTGAGCTTCGTAACCTATAGGTAATTCAATAAATAGTCCGGTAGGAATTAGCTTTCGTTCCAGAGGTTTGAGCACTACAGGTTCTTTTAGGTATGCCCTCAGGTCCATGCCAGCAGACATTTCGGTGCTGTATCCCGGTAACTGATTATCAGATTCGTTTACAATTTTAACAAACATATACCTCTTAAATTTTAAAACTTGCTAAGATAAAATTTTTAATACAGTCTTGAGCGTAGTAAATTACTCATTAACATTATTTAAACAGTTTAAAGGTTTAATTTTTTGAAGGGCATGTCAGACACGAATAAACTCCGTCATTAATGAATCTGAAATAAATAAACCATCTCGCGTAAATGAATATCTGTCATTTTCAAAAACCATTTTATACTCATTCACCAATTTATCAGCTTTTAATTTAACATCTTTAGCAGCATCAACACCAAACATATCCTCAATTTCTTTAAGAGATATGCCCCATTTGGTCCTGATTCGGGTTAATATGAATTCATTAAATTTATTATCCCCTGTGAGATGTTCTTCTTCAAAAAATGGTGAGTTCTTATTGATTCCATTAATATAGGCTTCAAGGTGAGCAACATTCCAGCGTCGTGAATTTCCATCAAAAGAATGTGCAGAAGGGCCTAACCCTAAATAGGACTTACCAAACCAATATGCTTTATTGTGTTGTGAATACATATCATTTCTTGCAAAATTTGAAAGTTCATAATGTTCAAATCCTGCAACAACAGATTCATCAAGAAGAGTATTAAATTGAGTAATACTGTCTGTCTCAGATAGTTCTTTTAAAGTGCCTTTTTTAAGCCAAGTATAAAAAGGAGTTCCCTGATGATAGGTTAAATGATATGCCGATAAATGTACTACTGGTAACAAAA
>DASRQG010000655.1:0-4185 GCA_035645995.1 Mariniphaga sp.
AAATTGCAGAAAAAGTTAACAAAGAACTTCCCGAATATGAAACCCGCGTTACTACGCTTGGCCATATTCAGAGGGGAGGACAACCTACCTGTAACGACCGTGTACTGGCAAGCCTGCTTGGTTATGAATGCGTTGTAGCTTTGTTAAACGGACAATCGGGTGTAATGGTGGGCCGTAGCCACAATAACATCGTACACATACCCTTTTTAGACGCCTATACCAAACATGATGAAATCGATAAAACTTGGCTTGATATCAGTCAGATAATATCTATCTAACACTAATAAAATCAAATTTCACATTAAGAATTCTTAGATAGTAGAAAGGCATAACAGGCACACTTTATAGTGTGCTTTTTTTTGTGCAGATTGATTAGGTTTTTTGTCTAAAACATAAACATCAACAATTTTATTTTTTTACCTTTAAAGGCGTTTTTGTATTAGATGCTCCCCTATGTTAATATTATAGTCTACAATCTATTTTAATTACCTTACTGGAAGCAGCCTATACATACTCGCTTATTATTAGAGCCTGTATGAAACTTGCTTTATATAGTCTCATCACCTATAGAAATTTAAGTGAGCTGCTCGTTTCGTATAAACTAATATAGAGGATCATAGTATTAAAATAAAACTTGTGTAAAAAGATACTAACCAGAAACAATTAAAAACTTAATCAATAATGACAACGACCAGAAAAAACACGTGTGAAATGTTCCTCGAATATGCATACCCACTGCTGTTAATGGCTGACACGGATGAAGAAATCTTAAAATATGCCGATTATGCCAAAACTATCTGGAATTATTGTATCGTTAGTGCCGGCAATTTCCAAACCAACGATGAATATGAAAAGCTGTACTTAGAAATTCGTAACCACAATTTTGAATTCTTTGAAATGTGCATGTTTCTCGAATCAGAAAAAAAGAAAAAATTTCCGGACTGTCATCAAATAATTACAGATATAGGAATTAATAAACATGCAAATGGTGAAAGATTCTTTTATGTTGATACACTGGAAGCCGAATTGTCTGAATGATTCAACCTTATTTATATACTTATTAAATAAATATCAGCAATACTAAAATTATCCTTAGTTTACCCTAAAGAAATTTTCTTTTAAAGAAAAAAATATATCCTTCTATTGGAAAATTCAGATAGCATTTATTTATGAAATTATAAGTCCTTTTACATACATTCTCCATACCAAGTCCAGTGTTGGTTCGAAAAATACTGGACTTGGTATGTCTTAGATATGCCGAATTAATATACAATGACCTACTCCTGATAAGATGAATTTGGGAAATAAAATGCTTTAGTTGTAAAATCAATTTTCATCGCCTTGCTTAACTATTTTGTCTGACACAACATAAATAAGCATCATCTTAACAGATTAAGCACTTCCTCTTTTGAAAGTTCCTTTAGCGGATTATTTGAATTGATAAATTTATCGGCAAGGGAGCTTTTCCGATTTTGCAGCTGCTGTATCTTTTCTTCTATGGAACCACGGGTAATGAACCGGTAAACAAACACATGTTTATTCTGACCAATACGATGTGCTCTGCTGATAGCCTGATTCTCAACAGCAGGATTCCACCAGGGGTCAACAATAAATACATAATCAGCACTGGTAAGGTTGAGCCCGACTCCACCTGCTCGTATAGAGATTAAAAAGATACGGTTTTCAGGATCATCCTGGAATTGCTTAATAACAGTACCACGTTCGGCAGTTTCCCCGGTTAAGAGGCTGTACTTCCATCCCTCTTTTTCAATTCGGTTACGAATCAGTTCAAGATGTTTGACAAATGAAGAAAAAACCAATACTTTATGTTTTTCTGCCACTACATTTTCGAGCATTCTCATAATTTCATCAAACTTACCCGATTCCATATCTTCGATATCAGTCAGCATTTTTGGATGGTTGGCTAATTGTCGTAGCCGGGTTAATCCCTGAAGAATTACAAGTGCCGAGCTTTTAACTCCGTCCTGTTCTATGCCAGCCAATATTGAATTGCGGATAATAGATTTCTCAGTTTCGTATTTACGCAACTGATTGTTTTCCATTTCACACACGATAACTTGTTCCATGAGAGGAGGCAGGTCTTTTGCAACCTCATCCTTAGACCGGCGCAGGATGAACGGACGAATCATCACCTGTAGTTTTTCCTGTTGCTCGACATTGTTATGTTTCTCGATAGGAGTAATAAAATAACGTTTGAAAAAAGCAAGATTTCCAAGCAATCCTTTGTTTAGAAAATTAAGTTGTGCCCACAGATCAGATAATGAATTTTCGATAGGAGTACCCGTTAAAGCCATTCGGTGCATTGATTGAAGCTTTATTACCGATTTATAAGTTTTGGACGTTGGATTCTTTACATACTGGCTTTCATCAAGGATCAAATAGTAGAACTTTAACCTTGCCAGCTCATCTACATCGTTTCGAACTGTTCCATATGTAGTTAATATGATATCATAAAAGAATACAGCGTTCTCCAGGTCAGCTCCTGATTTCCGGTTTTGACTCACATGCCGGTATACTTTAAGCGATGGTGTAAATTTCTTAATTTCTTCCTTCCAATTGTGTACCAACGATGTTGGTAAGACAATAAGGCTTGCAGGTTGAATATCCTGTTTTGTTTGTGTTGCACCAAATAAATTTAGCTGACCGTCATTTTTATTTTGATGGAGATTATATTCTTCACCATCAGCTCTTTTATTAAGAAGTAATAAAGTAAGTGTCTGCAAGGTTTTACCCAGCCCCATATCATCAGCCAGGCATCCGCCAAAACCATTCCGGTGCAGGCCATACATCCATTTTACCCCCTCAAGTTGGTAATTACGCAGGTCGGCATCCAATTCTTCGGGTAATTTAATATTCCCCTTGAAGCTGGTCAACTTTCTGATCTTTTCGACTAATCCTACATTTCCGGGTTTTAATATATCAGCAACAAGAGCAAAATGATGCTTTCCAAACTGTAGCTTATCAGCATTAGATCGAGCAAAAGGCATCAGGCTCTTGTACCTGGCAAGCCACTCATCAGGGATAACGGCAACTTCACCATTAGGCAATTCGAATTCACGAATATCATTCAAAATATGGTGCTTCAGTTTTATGAAAGGAAAGCTGAATTTGCCAAACGTAACTGTTGCATATACATCAAACCAATCACCCGATAAATCAGTTTTAATATCAAGATGTTGCTCACCGGTAAAATAGGTTTTGTCAAGAACTCCTTGTTCTATTACAACTCCTGCACCTTCCAGAAGTGGTTTATTATGATTTAACCAGTTTATAATTTCATAGATTCTGATTCCACTTTCAATATTGTTTAAGTCTGAGGGAAAAAGAAATCCATCTCTTTCTTTCAAACCCAGCTCAGACAGTCGGTCAAGAACATTCTTTTCCCAAACCTTATCTCTTTTAATCTTTTTAAAAAGAATGTCATTATCATTTTTTTGATAATGAACCGCAACAATACGAGTTGCATTCGGTAAAAACTGCTCATTACCATACTTAAATCTAAGAACCAGTGAAGGTTCCATCTGTAAATTATTTTCGAGGGTCAACACCGCCTGCTTCTTCTCCTGTCCTCCAATAAGCTGAAAGCCCTCAGCAACCACGTCATAATCGCGAATTGATTTGCGGACAAATCCTGAATAGTATTTATCCTCGATAGATCGCTGAACTGAAATATACTCTTTGGTGAAAAATGGGATTAATTTTTTACTGTCCAGCTTTTCAAATACCAGCAGTTGGTTCTGATAAACCAGAATACATGGATTATTAGCTACCACGATAAACTTTCTATTCAATAAAGGGAGCTCTTTCTCATTGAGATATATTTTCAACCGATATACAGTTTCTGTTTCTTTCCGGCTGAAATGAAATTCAGGCCTGACAAAATATGGAGGCACATCAATCTCATCCTCATCATACAGGTTCGCATACTTTACCTCTTTGTTCATCAGACGAACCGGGCTAAGCATCAGAATACGGGCTACCTCCCCCATACACTTTTCGATAAAAGGGGATACCTGATTATGAAACCTGGCAGTTTCTAAACGTAAAAAAAACTCAGATACATTAACAGCCCGCGAGAAACGTTTCATCAATCGTTCATCGCTATACTTATCAATTAATTCAACAAGTACTTTTTCGAATGGCTTAAAAGTGTAATCCAGATCT
>DASRQG010000656.1:0-5067 GCA_035645995.1 Mariniphaga sp.
TGGGTAAAGGCAGGAGAAACAGGGGAGCATGGTCCTATCTCAACTGATATTAAGATTATCCCTATAGAAACTCATAATAACAACTCAAATTTAAAATTGAGATTGCGAATGACTAAAGGTTTATGGAGACTCGATTACCTGGCATTGGCTGATATTGTTAAAGAGGTTGAGCCTATTATAATTCATCCCACAGGCTCTTTCCCAGAATTCACCAAAGGAAATCAGGATGTTGTTAAGCTGTTAACAAATCCAGACTCAGTATTAATTACACTACCGGGTGATTCATATTTTCTGAATTATGAACTTCCTGATGATTATAAAAACTATGAACTCTTTATGCAAAGTAAAGGGTACTATCTAGAGTGGATGAGGGAAGAATGGCTTCCCGAAGAGAATCCACTTAAAGTTTACCAAATGTTTTATAACCCAAAACAATTTTTTAAAGATCTTGCACCTCAGTACAAACTAATTGAAGCTGGGATGGAAGAGACTTTTTGGAGAAGTAAATATGTCTATCCATAAAGCTTATTTTCTATTGTTATCATCTTTTTTGTACTTTGGTTGTGCAGCATCAAACGCACCATCAAACTGGCTTCCCGAAACAGAGCAGGTCCCGGGTGACGCATTTGGAGGGTGGCTTGCTATAATTACCTATCCCGATACTATTGTCTCTGAAAAATGGATGCAGTATGGTGGGGAATTTATAGCTTCTGACAGTGAAAATGTTTATTTGCTTTATGATACTGTTTATGTAATTCCTAAAATTACTATTCTTAAAGCCGCTCTGGAGCTTGATAAGAAAAACACTTCATCATATACTTTCTGGACTTTTGGTGGAACTCTATCAACAATTACAAACGGAGCATTCGCAATAATTACTGCACCATTCTGGCTTGTTACAGGTATACCTGCTACAATAGACGAATCAAATAGAGATACATATTCATCTGAAAATCCGGATTCATCTTACTGGAAAAGCATTCAAAAGTTCGCCAGGTTTCCGCAGGGTTTACCTGCCAATGTTAATCTTAAAAATTTAAAACCCAAGAAAAGGGAGGGTATATGAAAAGCAAACTGGTTAACCTGGTTTTAGCAATATTAATTATTTCATGCAAATTATATTCACAGGAGAAGCCAAACAGCATTTACTTTGAAGCATTAGGAAATGGGGGATTATATTCTGTAAACTATGACAGAATGTTTACTGAAACAATAGGAGGCAGAATTGGATTTTCCTATATCCCGGAAATTGATTTTATTTTTTCTTCTATAAATGATTTAATGGTCATTCCCGTAATGCTCAATTATTTTATTGGTTCCGTAAATCATAAACTTGAGTTGGGTGCAGGTATAGCCTATGTATCTTTTACAAGCGGAGATTTTTTGGGATTTGAGTCCAGCTCAGGGTCATCTGGTGTTACTGGTACCGCCACAATTGGCTATAGGTATCAACCTGCCAATGGAGGATTCCTTTTCAGAATAGGATTTACACCAATGTTTAATGATGAGGGATTTCAACCATTCGCCGGAGTTAGTTTAGGATTTGGTTTTTAAATATTTCTTTAATTATTTAAAAAAGAAAAGCCCGATTCAATTGAATCGGGCTTTTAAGATTAATCTTAATAAATTTTATTTCAGAAGCGACATCTTAATTGTTTTAACTTGTTCACCTGCCTGAAGTTTTGCTATATAAATTCCTGAAGGAAGATTGTTTGCAGAAAAATTAATTCTGTATGAACCTTCTTCTTTATTTTCATTGAGAAGATCTGCAACTTTTTCTCCCAATGCATTAAACACTTCAAGTTTTACAAGTGCAGCTTGTCCAATGGAAAATTCAATTGTTGTTTCAGGGTTAAAGGGATTCGGATAATTCTGATTCAATACAAAATCATCAGGCTGAACAAAATCAATCTCAATTACCTGTGAATATTCGAACGAACCATCATTATCAATTTGTTTAAGCCTGTAATAATATTTACCTGGTGCAGATAAAGTTTTATCAGAATATGAATATTCCTTTGATTGTGTAGTTGTACCGGAACCGCCTACAAGGCCGACAGTTTTCCATGAAGTTTCATTCTGGAATTTTCTTTCTATTTCAAAAGCATAATTATTAATTTCAGAAGCAGTAGACCAGCTGAGATTAACTCCCTGAGGTGTAACATTTGCAGTAAAAGAAGTTAATTCAACAGGGACAGTTCCATCGCCAAGGAAATCAAAAACATATAAACCTGTCTGCATATCTGAACAGATTACAACACCAGAAGGGAAGTAAGGATATGCACCCCAAACTCCTGCATAAGTACCTGAACTGCTTGGGTAAGTATCATAGTAACCGGCTATAGTCGGATTTGTTGGATCTGAAATATCCAGTACAACATAACCATCTTTATAATATGATACGTGTGCAAAATTTCCTTTGATAAATATATTATGAACCGGAGTGTTGGAAGCAGTTTCAAAAGAGGGAACAACAAGATTCCATGTTGAACGATCCTGAAGATCCCAAACTGTAATATCTCTTACATTAAATTCTTCACAGGCTATAAAATACCTTTTATCTTCAGTCAGCCAACCGCTGTGTGCATAAATTCCGGGCAACGCTATACTCTGGTTAATAAGCTGAGGATTTGATTTATTTGTAAGATCAACGAGATCATAAGTATCTTCAGAAGAAACGTAAGCTGTATCATTCCATACATAAACATCATGTACGTAACCGCTCGCGGTGTAATAAGCAGTTCTGGTTGGGTTAACAGGATTGGAGAGATCAATAATATGCATTCCGCCGCCAGCATTTGTTCCTACTACATAAGCAAAGCCATCTGCAATGTAAAGATTATGTGCTCTTGAAAACCAGGTATCGATTGTATTAACAAGCGTGGCAGATGTCGGAAGATTTGAAAGATCAATAATCTGCAAACCCTGTCCGGAACCTGTTCCTTCTGTAGTTACATAAGCATATGTACTGTGAGTTTTTATATCTCTCCAAGATGAAAAAGGTCCTGGGATAAAGGCTCTTTCAACAGGATTATAAGGGTCAGTAATTTCAATTATTGAAGTTCCATGTTCTGTTCCTAATAATGCATACTCGCGTCCTTCGGAATCAACGTAACCCCAGCAGTCATTATAACCAATAGACGGATATTGATTAAGGTTAGAGAGGAGATTAACATTGGAACTTTGCTGTGCCAAAATAGTTGCTGTTAAGCAAAGAAAAAAATAAATGTAGTTAAGTACCTTCATTAGTTCTGCCTTTGTTTATTTTAAGAGGATTAATTTGATTGTCTTGAAATTATATAAAGTTTTCGCAACAACAAAATAAATTCCTGAAGAAATATCATGGTTTTTGTCATCCTTACTGTCCCAATAAAAAACATTTCTCCCCTTATTCAATAAACCATTGTGAATTTGCCTTACCTTTTCTCCTAGTATATCATAAACAGTAAGTGTGACTTCTTCTGTATTATCAATATTAACAATAATATTTGTTCCGCTGTTAAAAGGATTAGGATAAGACTCCAAAGAAAAATTTTGCGGTAGTTCACTTTCATTAATTACTGATGTTACTTTATTATTCCTGAAATAATAAATACCACCTTTTATATTGCCGATAAACAAATCGTAATCTGTATCATTATTAATATCAACAAAAGATGGATAAACATAACCCCCGAAAGTCTGGTTGAGAAATTTATCTGTAACTAGTGTCCATTGAGGGGAATCATTATTTCCATCATTCCTGTAATAAAATATTTTATCTGATCCGCCGGAAAATAGATCAAGATCTCCATCATTATCATAATCAATTAAGAAAGGAGAGGATAAATCACCAACATCAAGAAAATTTATGAAAGAAGTATCTCTTACAAATAAAAAATTTTCTGGTGTACCGATGTTTCTGTATGAACGTATCTGCCCGTTAAATCCTCCCGTTATCAAATCAAGATCATTATCATTATCAATATCTATCAGGAATGGGCGAGCAATATTTCCTGCGGTTATAAAATTTCCATCATTGTCTTTCAACTGTTCTACAAAAACAAAATACGGTGAAGATGGTGTTCCGTCATTTCTGTAATAAGAAAATCTTCCGAGAAATTCACCTATAATAAGATCAAAATCACCATCATTATCCAGATCACCAAAAGAAGGAGTAATAGTAAGATTACCTTCAATGCCGAAGAATGATGTATCAACTAAATTAAATGAAGGATTTGCTGCTGTACCTGTATTTTCAAAATAAAATAATGAGCCATTTGGAAGTCTTGCACTTCCTGAAAACATATCATAATCTCCATCATTATCTATATCAACAAAAACGGGAGAGCTATTGGTCCCCATATCAAGAGTTTTAAGAAAATTATCATTATCAAGGTTAAAAACAGGATTTGAAGAAGAACCATTGTTTCTGTAAAACATTAAGTTTTGAGGTACTGTATTATCGTAAAGTACAGTAACAAAAAGATCGAGATCATTATCGCCATCTATATCAGCAAGGCGGGGCATATTAAATCCGCTTGTCCAGATGCTGTCTTCATTTTGAGGATATATATCGTAAGTATATGGAGTATCCATAACAGCAGTTACAGCAGTACCATTATTTTGAATATAATAGAGACTCCTTCCAAAAAAATCTCCCCAGAAAAGATCATAATCATTATCGTCATCAATGTCAGCAAAATCTAATGAGCTTGAACCATGTCTTTCTAATTTAGCACCACCGCCAATTATGAGAATATCTGCCCACCTGTCTGTCTTAAATTCAAAACTGAAATTTGTTGTGGTTCCGATATTTTCATAATAATAAATTGTTCCTACAGAGTTGCCAAGAAAAAGATCTTTATCTCCGTCATTATCAATATCGACCAAAATATTATTACAGCCGAAATCAGTTATTATAGGAACTATTATTGAATCACCTGAATCAACAAATAAACATTTAACTGTGTCAATTTCCAGATTAAAAACAGGGTTAGTGACTGAACCAATATTTCTTCTGAACTCAATCACAGTTGATGAACCGGTAAACAAATCGTAATCATTATCATTATCCATATCTGTAAA
>DASRQG010000657.1:0-2768 GCA_035645995.1 Mariniphaga sp.
AAATGCTTACCCCATCAGATCCGCAATCAGTTTGTATGAAAAAAATATAATCCGTAAGAACAGTCAAGTTAGAAACCATTAAGCTTGTTCCTGTCGCATTTCCGCTTTGAATCGGGGTATCGAGATCGGGATCGTCTCCCGGATTCATTAACGCCCAATTGTAACCATCAGTTTCATCAGGTGATCCTGTCCACGAAAAAGTCGCTGAGGTGGATGTTATACTGTCTAATGTTAAGTCAGTCGGACTATAACAATCGGGGTTTTCGCCTATAATAATAATGGTGTAATCGTGGGCTTCTCCCCAGGCGCTACCGGGCGTACACGAATCTATAGGGAGCGAACTAAAGCGATTTATTATTCTTAACCTTGTGGTATGGACTCCAGGCATATTAGGTATTGTAATGGTTCCTATCGTAGGGTTTGTATTACTGGAAGGGGTACTTGATGTAAAAACCAATTCCCCCGGATCTTCAAAACTCTCATTCCCATTAAAGTCTATCCATACCTTCTGTTGTTGACTTCCCGTATAATTGGTAGTTATCGTGATATTGTAAGTAGCATCAGCGTCAAGTTCAATATAAAGTGAGGGGTCATTGGTATAATCTCCATAACCTCCTGGAGAACACCCTGTGTTCAAATGATTTAATATTAAATTTCCGCTGCTGTCTTCTATGATAACACTATCTATATCATCATTAGAAGTACAACCTGTAGTAAATGTTGGAATACAGTATTGTGCAGATAATATTTGAACGGAGAATAATAAAATGAATAGGTAAAGTTTTTTCATAGTTTTAAGTTTTAATTTATAATAACAATGATTGCTAAATATATCAAAAAAAATGACAAAACAAAAAACAATATGCTTTAATTTTATTATATCATTCTTATTTGATAGGTAATTTTGAGATTATAGGATTGATTTGTATATAATCACTCACTCTATTTGAAAGAATCTAATTTATATATGATTTAAATAAAAATCTTAAAAAGATCACGATAATAAACTGATGACTATGAATTTATTGATGAAATGATTTGATTAAATTTGCTCCACCATAATCCAATTATAAATGAAAAGAATTACTCCATTTTTCTTCCTGATATTCAGCGTGTTATTATTCACAAGTTTATCGTCTTATGGACAAACGGAAAACCAAAGAAAAATTATTACGAACGCTTATAACCTGAAAGAACTTTCAGATAAGGAAACGTTATACGCAAATAAATTTGCACGAGAAAAAGCAGCCGTAATTCAATATGCACAAGCTAATAATATGCCTTTGCAATACACTACCAAAGACGGTGGATTTGCAAAAGCAAGAAAAGTATTGCCTGACGGTACAATTTTATACTATCGTACACACAATAAAAATGCGGCGATTTCTACACGAACAAATCACATAAATTCCGGAGGAATTACCGGGTTTGATGTTGATGGACAAAATATGACCGCTTATGTATGGGATGCCGGTCACCCCTTAGTTAATCACCAAGAATATTTTGATTCTCAGGGAAATAATCGTGTTTTTATTAAAGATGCGAACCCCGGAAACGAGTATTTGCATTTTCATGCAGCTCATGTGATTGGAACTATTGCTGCAACCGGTGTTAATGCAAACGCCAAAGGAATGGCGTTTAAATCTGAAGTAAATTCTTATGATTGGGATAATGATTTGGCTGAGGCAACTGCAGCCGCTCAGGAAGGGATGCTTATTTCAAATCATTCCTATGGTTATGACAGCAGTATTTTAGACTCGTGGTATTTTGGAGCTTATATTGAAGAGTCTGCAGAATGGGACGAATTAATGCATTCCGCACCTTATTATTTAATGGTTAACT
Source organism: Mariniphaga sp. (assembly GCA_035645995.1). Classification (GTDB taxonomy): domain Bacteria; phylum Bacteroidota; class Bacteroidia; order Bacteroidales; family Prolixibacteraceae; genus Mariniphaga. The sequence goes on from DASRQG010000657.1 coordinate 1,843, forward strand.
CAGCAGGTAATGATGGTATTACAAATTATAGTCATTTTTTATAGAACAAAAACTTGCCACAGGGGTTTATATCCTGCAATTAAAAATAGGAGAGCGGCAAGTCAATAAACGATTAATTAAGAAATAAATTAAATAGGAACTGTATTTCGGAAGCTTGATTTTAAGTAACAGAAATACAGTTTTTATATGATTAAAATTCACTGACAAAATGCAATTTTACATTGGGATATTTTGTTTGGGTCATTTGAAGTGTGAATTGTGAATCTGCAAGAAAGACGAGCTGGTTTTGTTTGTCACGCGCCATAAATTTCGATTTTACTCTAAGAAAATCTTTAAATTCTTCACTTTTTGGATCTTTCGGATCTACCCAACATGCTTTGTGAATATTAATAGGTTCATACGTGCATTTTGCGCCGTATTCATGTTCCAGTCGGTATTGAATCACTTCAAACTGAAGCGCACCAACAGTACCGATAATTTTTCGACCATTAAGTTCAAGTACAAAAAGTTGTGCAACCCCTTCATCCATCAATTGGTCAATACCCTTTTCCAATTGTTTGCTTTTCATCGGGTCAGCATTGTTAATAAACTTGAAGTGCTCCGGAGAAAAACTCGGAATTCCTTTATAGTGCATAATTTCTCCTTCGGTAAGGGTATCCCCGATTTTAAAATTTCCGGTATCGTGAAGCCCGACAATATCCCCGGGATAGGAAACATCTACAATTTCTTTCTTCTCCGCAAAAAAGGCGTTTGGACTGGAGAATTTTAGTTTTTTGTTGTGACGTACGTGTAAATAAGGAGTATTTCGCTCAAAAGTTCCCGAAACGATTTTGATGAACGCCAATCGGTCGCGGTGTTTTGGATCCATATTGGCGTGAATCTTAAAGACAAAACCTGAAAATTCTTTTTCATTTGGATAAACTAAT
>DASRQG010000658.1:0-2127 GCA_035645995.1 Mariniphaga sp.
CATGTAGAAGCTATGCTGCTTAGGTAATTTACATAGCAGCTTTTATGAAACTTTTTTCATCTCTAAAAACTTTGATCATTATCATTTGTTAGAATGAAATTGTAAATAATTGAGATGAAGAAAAATATTCAAACTGAGGAAATTATTGAAGCACCTGTCAACAGGGTTTGGCAGGTGCTTACTGATTTTAAAAACCATCCCCGGTGGAATCCTTTTATTACTCATATTTCGGGAGAGAGAAGAGAAGGTGGAAAATTAAAGGTGTCAATAAATCCTCCCGAAGGGAAAGGAATGACTTTCAGGCCTGTGGTGCTGAAAAATATTCCGGAAAAAGAATTTCGTTGGAAAGGGACTTTGGGTATCAAGGGTTTGTTCGACGGAGAGCATTATTTTTTACTTGAAGAGGTGAGTCCTGAAAGCACACGTTTTGTTCATGGTGAAAAATTTAGCGGCCTGCTGGTTGGAATGATGGGTGATATGTTCGATAAAACCCAAAGTGGTTTCAACCTCATGAATAAGGCCCTTAAAAAGGAATGTGAGAAGGTTTAATATCTTTTTTATTGATGTTGTCAAAAACTTCGAAGCATCATCTTGTTACTCTGCATTTGCCAAATATTAATGTGTATGTGAAATTTGTAAATATGTGTCCTTCCAAAGACTTAGTTGATGGGAGATTCTGTTTATTGATCAAATTCTGTTTTACAATCTTTACAGACATACATTTTTTTGATGTTCCCGAATGGAACCCAGATCAATAAGGAAATAAAGATTGTCATCATCTTCAATACTTTATTTGATCCGAAACTGGATTTAATATTCGTGGAATGACAGTTAGGACAGATAACCTGCTTTTCTGAAACTTCCGGCATTATTAATTTACTCGCTTTTTCCAGATCTTCATCGTCAATAATGATGTCAATACCCGTGCTTAATATTCCATTATAGTGAGGCATTAGATTCGAAAAGTTTTCATTCACCAGAAAACACCGGATGCCATTGCTCTCCAGTTTACCTTTCAATAAATTTGCCTCAATTGAATTATTGCAGGTAGTTAAAGTTATGGTTTTCATGTTTAAATAGACGAATTTAAACATTATTTAAATTAAAAACAACTGGTTACAAATTTTTATTTATAAATTTAAAATTATCCTATAGTCGAATTTAAATGGATTGTTTTAATCTGAAGTTTATTTTCAATTCCCGTGATATAAATACAAGGCACCATACGTCCAATTTGGCCCTTTCAATCCGGGAAAGTTATACCTGTCCATCATCAGTGCCACATATTTAAAGGGATATCCATCAGGCATCTGAACCACATTGGGCCAAACACGAGTTCCGGCAGAATCATCCCAGGGTGGTAAATCCATTTGCAGGTAACCTGCTTCCTTTAGATCCGGATAGGTATAGATGAAGATTTTACGTTCCGAACTGCCGGAGAAGCAGAAGAACTGATCTCCTATTTTTTGAATGGAGGTACCGGTACTGTTATATTCAACCGGCCCGGCAATTCGTACATAATCTTTGTTCCAATAGTCCGATTCGAGTATCACAGCTTTATATCCATCATGATTCTCACAGGTCAATATTCTCCATTTATTTACTTCAGGATCGTAAAGAACATGAGGGTCTTCAATATCACCAACAATGCCTGAAGGTTCAGCTTTCATAATTGAAAATCCAAAGCGGGGATCAATTGTACTTTCTACAGCCAGTAATTGCTTCTTTTCCTTTTTGGGAAAGGCAAAAGCACTAAAACCTGTAGTGAGTCCTCGCCACACTTCCTCATTTCTGTCGTAGAAAATATGTGAGGCAATTTCATTTCTTAAAAGCCCGTCATTCCGATCGAATAAAATTACCCCTTCCAGTTTAAGGTCAAATACCGAAGGGTTCATGCTGAATACGCCCTGAATATGATGAGGAAGGGCACGTCCGCGAATTGACATGGTGTACCATAACCTGCCCTGGTCAAGCAGTGGGGTACCATCTTCATAGGTAATAGCCCGTATGTCGGCTTGTCCGATTCCTGTAGTCAGTGCAATCGTTGCTTTAGCGATCTGAACTTCTCCATTATTGAGCTCCACAAAAAGTTGTGTCTGAAAGTTATTCAGGTATGTTTTCTTTCTT
>DASRQG010000659.1:0-7535 GCA_035645995.1 Mariniphaga sp.
TGTTTCCATTTATACGTACCGGCTAAAAATATAATACCCAGAAACATTAAAAAGAACCCGATAGCAACCATTACCTGGAAGGCTAAATGTGTTATGAGCACCGGGGGCCATTCTTCCCTCGGAAATTCTTCCAGCCCTAAAACTTCAGCATCAAAATCTCCATGAGCTAAAAAGCTTAATGCACCGGGAATTTTTATGGCATAATTTAATTTTTGTTCGTCTGTATCCGGCAAGCCTCCAATAACCAGAGGAGCACGGGTGGAGGTTTCAAAATGCGATTCAAAAGCTGCAAGTTTTGCCGGCTGAAGTTTTGCCACCATTTTAGCAGCATGATCACCACTCAGAGGTTGAAGAATTGCCGCTACTGCAGCAAATGCAAGTGCAATTTTGATGGCTTTGGCATGTACTTCATATTTGGTTTTCATATATAGCATGGCATGAACTCCGGCAACTGCAAATCCTGTTGCTGAGAAAGCAGCAATTGTCATGTGGTGAGTCTGATGAAACCATGCACGGTTGAACATCGCTGCTACCGGGTCTATATTCTCAGCTTGTCCGTTTACCCAGTCAAAGCCTGCCGGTGCATTCATCCAAGCATTTGCCGAAATCACAAAAACTCCGGACATTACCCCCGCAATGCCAACTACCAATCCTATAAACAAATGAACTCTCGGAGTAAGCCGATCCCATCCATATAACCATAATCCTAAGGCTATTGCTTCAACAAAAAATGCTGTCCCTTCCCACGAAAAGGGCAATCCGAATATGGGGCCTGCATGTTCCATGAAAGTAGGCCATAGCATCCCCAGCTCAAAGCTTAATATTGTTCCGGAAACCGCACCTACTGCAAAAAAGATGGCTACACCTTTTGCCCAGGCTTTGGCTAAATCCATATAGACTGGCTTTTTGGTCTTGAGCCATTTCCACTCTGATACAAACATAAACCAAGGCATAACCATTCCTATACAGGCAAAGATTATGTGAAATCCCAACGAAACTCCCATCTGCCAACGGGCAGCCATAAACTCATCCATCTTTTATAGTTTTTGATTTTTAACCAATAAACATCCAATATTGAAAAAAGTTTCTCGCTTCTTCGTATGCAGATGCTAAGTTACAGCTTTTGATTTAAAGCTGCTGTCAAATTTTTGGCAAAGATTGACCAATCCTTTTGAAATACTCTTGGTGTTTATTGCCTGACGAAGTTTAATGGCACTACAGACAGGGTAGGGAATATGATTTTTAATGAGGATTTTGTACTTGATTTATCAATCCTTTAAATTTGCTCCCAACCATTTCGGTAGGTATGTCTGATCCATTCTTCTGTTGTCTGAAGTGCCGGTAAATTTAAAAATTCATTGTTTGCTCTTGGATTTCCATAACTGACTTCAAAGTTACCGGAAGTAAGGATTCGGAGCATGTCATTTGTACCAATATTTGTGAATCGCATGTTTGGGCCATCCCACAGAAGTTTTCGCTGAAGGGTTTGCAGCTTAATGGCCAATACGCCCAGCAGTACCATTTCTGTTAACGGACCTGCATAGCTAAAATCAGCCGAAGATGTAAGTCGGGTATCTGCAGGCTCTTTACATGCCCTCACCCAATCTAGTTGGTGGCCACCTTCCAATGGATTTGAAATACGGCGAATTATTTTTGCAGGTTCATTGAAATGCTCCATTTCTTTTTTGGGAAGTAAAGATGGATTTTGTGCATATGAGCCACACATGATTTTACCACGTGTGCCATAAAAAATGCAGCCTCCATTTGTATCACCCATCATTTCTCCGTCAGCAAGTTCAGTCGGACGGGGTGGTAACCAGCCTCCCTCGTACCATTGAACCGATACCTTGGGCATAGCAACTTTAGGTAGATTATCTCTTCTGGCGAACTCAAAGCGTACTGACGAAGCATTAGGCGGTGAAACTGTATTGAAAGTTGATGAGCTGGCATCTACCGAAGTGGGGGAGCCTAGCATAAGGGCTTTGAATACCGGGTCAAGAATATGAGGCCCCATGTCACCTGTAGCCCCGGTGCCAAAATCCCACCATGCTCTCCATGTCCAGGGGTGGTAAGCAGGATTATAGTCACGCCATTGTGCGGGCCCTACAAAAAGATCCCAGTTAAAATCTCGTGGTATACGCCGTCCCCGATCAGGCTCCTCCATGGGTTGAGGCCATATTGGCCTGTTGGTCCAGGTGTCCACATGGGTTACCTCTCCTATTACTCCTGCCCATATCCATTCACAGATCCTGCGAATTCCTTCTCCTGAATTACCCTGCATTCCAGCCTGAGTAGCAACACCATAACGTTTGGCACTATCGGCCAGAATTCTCGATTCATAAATTGAGTGGGTAAGCGGACTTTGAAGAAAAACATGTTTGCCCTCACGCATGGCCAATAGTGCAGGCAATGCATGGGAATGATCCGGGGTGGCAATCATAATAGCATCAATGTCTTTCTGTTGTTCAAACATCTGTCTGTAATCGGAATATTGTTTTGCTAATGGCCAACGTTTAAAACTGTTGGAAGCATATCCCTGATCAACATCACAAAGGGCTACAATATTCTCTGTTTCCACAAATCTTAAATCATTATAACCCTGGCCTCCAATACCTATGCCAGCAATGTTCAAACGATCGCTGGGTGCTTTGTGTCCCAATCCTGAAACTACCTTCGCTGGCAGAATCATAAAACCCGATGTTACAGTGGCAGTATTTGCTAAAAACGACCGCCGGGAAATATGCTTTGAGTTCTTATTCATAATATGTATAACGTGCTTTTCATAACTCGCTGATGCAAAATAGAAAAAAAAATATGGATGGTACAATTTTTAATCGATTTAAACTTTACCAGGTGAATGTCAATTATAAAATTTTACTTTTTTGAATTAGGAGATAGAAGTACAAAAAAGAAAGGAGGTTGCATTAAATAACAACCTCCTTTTATACATTTATTTATAGAAGACCTTAAGCAGGCATATCAGGCAAGCTCCAGGGCTTACGATAGGTATGCTTAATCAGTTCAGATGCAAATTCTTTTGCAGGAACCGGATCTGTCCATGTTTTTTTGAAGGTTGGGTGACCATCTCTAATTTCAAAACCATCTTTGATGACTGTACGAATTGTTTCATCGTTGGTGAGGTTTGTGAATTGCATATTTTCACCGTCCCAATCAAGAACTTTGTTCAACGATTGCAGCCTTACAGCAAGAACACCCATTACAACCATTTCATTGAACGGGCCTGCTTCTTTAAAATCGGATGCAGTAGGTGTACGGTTTTCAGCGCTTTCCTTGCAAGCACGAACCCAATCCATTTCATGGCTGGTTTCTATACGGCGGCGGAATTTAGGAGCATCGGGTTTACGGCCTGAAATCAACCATGGGTCTTTTCCGTAGCAACCGCATACCAGTTTGTCTTTTGTTCCGTGGAAAATAACACCACCACCGGCATCATTTGGATTTTTACCATCAGGCCATTCATCGGGGAGCATCATTTTGATACCACCATCATACCAATAAACATCAACCTGTGGAAGTTGTGCATTCCTTCTCATGCCTTTCCATGCGCGTTGTGGTGCACGGGAAGGGAATGTAAGCTTAACAGCTTCAGAAACAGGAGCACAATCTTGTAATAACAAGCTTGAACTTGCCTGTGCATGGATCGGGTAACCCAATTCGAGGCCTACAAATACCGGATGAAGAATATGACATGCCATATCACCAAGAGCACCTGTGCCATAGTCCCACCATCCACGCCAGTTCCAAGGATGATAAATTTCGTTGAATGGACGCATTTTGGCAGGTCCGATAAATAAGTCCCAATCGAGGGTATCAGGTACCCAATGTCCGGCTTCAGGAGTATTTAAACCTTGTGGCCAGATAGGACGGTCGGTGAATGCTTCTACTTTGGTTACCTCACCAATTTCTCCATTGGCCAACCATTCAACAGTTTGGTTAACACCTTCGCCCGATGAACCCTGGTTACCCATAGAAGTTGCAACACCATGCTTATCGGCAAGCTTTGTAAGCAGCCTTGATTCATAAACAGAGTGGGTCAATGGTTTTTGTACGTATACATGTTTGCCCATTGTAATTGCATGAGCAGCAATGATAGCATGGGTATGGTCGGCAGTGGCAACAACTACTGCATCAAAATCTTTACCCATTTCATCGTACATCCTGCGCCAGTCTTTATATTTTTTGGCTTTAGGGAAACGGTCAAATACACCATTACCACCTGTGTACTTCCAGTCAACATCACATAATGCAACGATGTTTTCTGATTCAAGGTTTTTAAGGTTAGCAAAACCCATACCTCCTACACCAACACCTGCAATGTTTAATTTGTCACTGGGAGCTTTGTGTCCCAAACCGGCCACTACATGGCTCGGAATGATTGAAAAAGCTGCTGCAGCAGCAGCTGTCGTGCCAAGAAAAGACCTTCTCGACACCATACTTTTATCAGAATTTTTCTCCATAATTATTAAAGTTTCAATTGGATAGATATATGTTTTACCTATTTTTCCGTATTAAAAAACTGTTAAATATACATATATTCACGAATCCTTCAAATAATTAAAATGATTTTAAACGACATGCTATAAATTTGAATGATTAAGCCCATCAATGCACATTATCTGGTATATACTTCTTAAAAATCTTAACGACCACAGGTTTGAAAGTTTCATGAATAGCAAATGTCTATACAGGTTAAAGAAAATCAATTTGATAAAAGCATTCATAACCTCTATTTTTGCCCGTGAATTTTTAATCAGTCTAAATAATAAATTTATAAATCTTATAAAAAATATAATTATGCTTACAGTAGGAGATAAATTCCCGGGATTTGAGAAGAAAGCAGTAGTATCATTGGAGGCGGGAAAAGAATTTCAGACCATCACAGAGAAAGATTTAAGCAATGGAAAATGGACCGTCTTTTTTTGGTGGCCCATGGATTTTACCTTTGTTTGTCCAACAGAAATAGCTGCATTTAACGAAGCTTACGGAGAATTTGAAAGTCGTAATGCCAATTTGATAGGTGCATCTATCGATTCAGAATATGTTCACCTGGCATGGAGAACAAACAATCCACAGTTAAAAGACCTTAGATTCCCTATGTTGGCAGATACATCTAAATCATTGTCTGAAGAATTGGGGATACTGGAAAAAGAAAATAAAATTGCATACAGAGCTACCTATATCATTGATCCCGAAGGAGTGATTCAGCATGTTTCGGTAAACGGATTGGATGTAGGCCGCAATGTTAAAGAAGTTATCCGTTTGCTTGATGCTTTCCAGACAGGTGAATTGACACCTTGTAACTGGGAACCCGGTCAGCTTACTCTTAATTAATCCAAATAGTTGTTTTTAATTATCAGGTTTGTTTAGCTCGTTTAACTGATATACTTTCTGAAAGAGGAGTCGTAATGATTCCTCTTTTTTGATTCCTTAAAAGTGAATAACTATTGAAGTGCCTCCAGATATCCGGCATCTTCCTTTAAATTTTCACCCATGGATGCCTCCACAGCAAGTGTGTCGCACCGTTCATTCAATACATTGTTGTTATGTCCTTTTACCCACACAAACTTTACCCGGTGAATTTTATAAACCTCAAGGAACCGCATCCACAGATCAGCATTTTTCTTCCCCTTAAACCTTTTCTTTACCCAGTTAAATACCCATCCTTTTTCAATGGCATCAGCAACATATTTCGAGTCAGTGAAAACAGTAACTTCGCTACCCGGAACTTTTAGTGTTTCGAGCGCCTTGATAACAGCCAGTAATTCCATTCGATTGTTGGTAGTAAGCCTGAACCCTTCAGCTAATTCCTTTCGGTGGGGGCCGGATAATAATACTACTCCATAGCCTCCGGGGCCGGGATTGCCTCGAGCTGCCCCATCGGTATATATGGTTATCTTAGGTGTTGTCATAATGTGTTTTTATATTCCTGAATGATTGATAGGGCAAATCTAAAGATAATTAAACGGTTTATTATAAAAATGATGTTGCTGTAAATCTCAAAGATAATTTCTGTTTACATAAAAGCTCCGTAATAATTCTACTACGGAGCTTAATGAGATATGAGATTTTATCGAACAATTATTCGATGCGTTGACAGCTAATTTTTGCGTATATCCATTTCGTCTATTAAATGAGTTGCGCCTGCATATTTTTCAATAATCCATAATACAAACCGGATATCCACATTGATACAACGTTGTAGTTCCGGTTCAAAGGCTATATCCCCACTCATGGCTTCCCAGTTGCCATCAAATGCAATTCCTATAAGTTCTCCATTGGCATTTATTACCGGACTACCTGAGTTTCCTCCTGTAATATCGTTGTTAGAAATAAAGCACGCAACCAGTTCCCCCTTATCATTTGCATAACACCCAAAATCTTTTGACACGAGCATATTTTTCAGACGTGGAGGAACATGAAATTCGTCGTCACCAGGTATTTCCTTTTCAATATAACCCTGGGTAGTGGTGTAGTAATTATAAATAACACCATCGCGTGGTTCATAATCGAGAACCTGGCCATAAGTGAGACGCATTGTTGAATTTGCATCGGGATAGAAAGTTTTATCAGGTTGCATTTCCATCAGCCCTGCCACAAACAACCTGTTTCCCTTATCTAGCAAGTCATTTTTCTCTGCTGCCAGATCACTTAACTCACGATATTTATCAAAGATTTGTCTTGCAGCCTTGAAAGCCATGTCTTTTTCAAGTGTTTTAAGTTGAGGATCAGCAATAAATTGAGATAAAAGTTCCTGATCTGCAAAAATTGTCTTTTTAAACATTTTTTCGGTGTACTTCTCAAAGTTTCCTCTGTACTTTCTTTTTACCTCAGCAAAAAACGCAGGATGATATTGTGGTTCAATATTATCGGAATATAATTGTAAAAGCTTGGCTGCTATCCTTTTATCTGTTTCTGCATGATAATCCTTGAATTGAGCATCCAAACCATCTGACATTCTTGCTTTGATCATCTCCATAAAATCGGCATTAACATTATTCTCTGACATCATACGGAATAATGGCAACGCTTTGTATGCAAACATGAAAATTTCGGGGCCACCTATCATTGATTCAGCCATATATTCCTTAGCTCTGTTAATGCTCACATCTGAATAGGCTTCTTCAATCAGACTTAATGCTTCACCATACTTTTGTTTATTGTTCGGATTTGAATTAACCCATTGGGTAAATTCGCCTTCAAGTTGTTTCTTTTTCTCTATAACATCAAGGTTATTAAGGCCCTTGTTTTGGCCAATACTGTATTTATAATAGTTTGAACTCCGGGCATGCTTAGATGCATATTGAATACGGGCTTTTTGACTGGTACTCATATATTCATCGATAATTTTTAATTTTTCCTCACGTACTTCTATTCGTACCGGATTGGTAACATCCATAGTGTATTGCACTCCATGTGAGGTTTTATAACGTTCAGTGCTTCCGGGATAACCAAGGATCATGGCAAAATCACCTTCCTCAACTCCATCGATTGAAACTGGCAGATAATGTTTTGAT
>DASRQG010000660.1:0-2146 GCA_035645995.1 Mariniphaga sp.
AGATACAACAGGCAATTTACAATATGGAACAGATACTTTAGAAGTGATATCAGCAGCAACAAAATTCAATCAATGGATGTATGATACCATCAAACCCTTCTGCAAAGGAAATATCCTTGAAATTGGGAGTGGTATCGGCAACATATCTCAATTTTTCGTAAGTGAAGGGGCCAATATTACATTAAGTGATTTTGATACCGGCTATTTTAACAGGCTTAAAGAGAAGTTCGGTGAAAAGCAAAATATGAAAGGGATTCATCACATCGATCTTTCTGTAAAGAACCCTGTAGAACTGTATCCGGGTTTAATCAATAAATTTGATACAGTGTTTGCTCTAAATGTAGTAGAGCATATTGAAGATCAACAACAGGCATTGCTTAATGCTCATACATTTTTAAGGGAGGGAGGCCGGGTAGTAATTCTTGTGCCTGCATTCAAATGGCTTTATAATAGCTTCGACAAGCAGCTTGGCCATTATCGCCGTTACACTAAAGGATCTTTACAAAATCTAATTAGAACAACAGGTTTTGAGGTAATACACGCGCAGTACTTTAACTCTATTGGAACAGTAGGATGGTTTATGTCAGGTAATATTATGAAAAAGAAGATGATTCCACAGGGACAAATGAAACTTTATGACTCACTCGTTCCATTCTGGAAATTAATTGACAAGTTCACAAATCCTTTCATTGGGTTATCCGTTATCAGTGTGGGAAAAAAGAAACATTTAAAATCTTATAATTAAAAGCTGTTAATTTCGTTGTTAATTCACTATTCCAATCTGTTAATCAGAATTATTCGACAACAAAAACAATGCAAATGAAACGAACATATAAAGAACTTACACCCTTGAGAATTATTGTAATTAATGTGAGTTCCATATCATACCCTTGAAAATAAACAATTTTAATCGTATGAAACTAAGCATAATAATACCATTATATAACGAAGGAAAGAACATTATTAACCTGTTGAACCAATTGAACAAAATAACCTTTCCGGAAACACTTACAGGAGTAGAATTTGTTATTGTTGATGATTGTTCGACAGATAATTCATATAATCTGGTTGCAGCATTCATTGATGGTCATTCAAATTATCGGCTCATTAAACATTCAGAAAACCAAGGAAAAGGAGCTGCTGTTAAAACCGGAATTGCACAGGCAGATGGTGATATCTATTTAATCCAGGATTCAGATCTCGAATTAAGTCCGACCGACATTCCATCTATGATACAGGCCATGATAGATTTAAATGTTGAGTTTATTTATGGCTCCCGTTATTTACCAGGTGTTAACCGGCCATTAGCATCTTATAAAAGGTACTGGGGAAATAAAATTTTTACAAATCTTACATCAATTTTGATTAATGTAAGGTTGACAGATATGGCTTGTGGGTACAAACTAATTCACAAAAACCTTTACCATAAAATTGATCTGAAAGAGAACCGGTTTGGGTTTGAAGCTGAATTGCTTATATAAGCTTTAAAAATTAAAAAGAATAATATTGCAGAAGTACCTGTCAAATACTTTCCTCGCAACTATGGTGAAGGAAAAAAATTAAATACAACAGATGCTTTTAAAATATTCTGGACCATTATAAAATACGGAGTACTAAAAAAGAAATAACATGGTTTCATGGCAGATACCTAAAGCGTATTAATTTTGTAACTGACTTAAATTTGCAAATGATGAAGAAAAACTTTCTCAAGCCAGACATTCTAATCCTTTTTGTAATTTTTCTCATTCTGTTTTTTTATTATGATATAAATGTTACAATGTTTGATCCACCACAGTCTGTTCATGTTTGGAGACAAACAAACTGTCTGTCATTAACCCAGCAATATTACCAATATGATTTGCCACTTCTGCAACCGGAAATGCACAATCAATTTGGTAACGGAGGGACATCAGGTAAGGCTGTTGGTGAATTTCCGATTGTTTATTATGTTGTCGCCCAGCTTTGGAAGGTTTTTGGTAAACATGAGTGGATTTATCAATTACTCCATCTTATAATCATGTTTGTGGGTACAATTGCCTTGTTCTCATCACTAAAAAACTTTTTAAAAAGTCGATTCAATGCAGGCTTCATTTGTCTTCTGGTACTATCTTCACCAATGTTGATTTTTTACGGCCCAAAGTTTCTG
>DASRQG010000661.1:0-4406 GCA_035645995.1 Mariniphaga sp.
TCATTTACAACAAATGAGCTTTTTTCTTAATAAAATTATTTCTAAATTTCCAAGCAAATACAATTAGCCGGTGAAATCATATCCGACAGCTAAAAATAATGAACCAATATAATCTCATTCAATGGAAACAAAAGCCAGACGAAACTTCATCAAACAAGCTGCTACAGCAGCCGGAGGAACCGTTATTCTTCCCTCCTATATCAAGAACTTGATATCTGACAGTCCGAACGAACGCATCAACATTGCAGTTATTGGCATTGCCGGTAACAGGGAAAGAGTTCGAGGGATCATAAGAGGCAGGGGAATTGTACACATCAGAAGTTATGCAGACATACCAAACGTCAGGGTAAAAACCATTTGTGATGTTGATGAACGACTTTTCCCTGAAAACATCAAGCTTGTTGAACAGCTCTATGAAACAACACCTCATACCGAGATTGATTTTCGGAAAATAATCGACGACAAGGAGATAGATATTGTATCACTGGCAACACCTGATCACTGGCACGGCCTTCATACGGTGTGGGCATGTCAGGCCGGAAAGGATGTATATGTCGAAAAACCAGTCAGCCATAATGTATCAGAAGGCAGGAAAATGGTTGAAGCAGCTGAAAAATATAACAGAATTGTTCAATCAGGAATTTGTTATCGTAGTAGTATAGCTGTCAAGGAAGGCATCAAAAGAATTCATGACGGAGAATTGGGCCAGGTATATATGGCCAGAGGCATTACCTGGCGATACAGGGAACCTATAGGTATTTTTCCTGACAGTGAGATACCTGCAGGTGTAAACTGGGATCTGTTTTTAGGGCCTGCTCCATACAGGCCATACAACCTGAACAGATTTCTCTATCACTGGCACTGGTTTTGGGATACCGGTACAGCCGACATGGGCAACAATGCTATTTATAGAATGGATACCGCGCGTTGGGCCCTCAATCAAAATTCACATCCTGTATCAGTACATTGTTCGGGTGGATTGTTTGGCCGTGATCCCGGGGAACAGGAAACGCCCAATGTGATGGATGCAACTTATGTATATGAAGATGGAACAATTATACAAAATGAGGTAAGAGGTTTACCAACAAATCCTGAAGGCATCAATAATCAGGGAGTCTGTTTTATCTATGGGGATAAAGGATGGATGTCCATTACCCCGGACAGTTATCAGATTTATTCCGGTCCGCGAAATGAACCGGGGCCTGCTAAATCAGATCAGGATTTTCCAACAGAAGAGCGAAGTAATGGATGGAAAAATTTCATAGACTGTGTAAGAAGCAGAAAAAAAGAAAAGCTGGACAACCCAATTGTGGAAGGCCATTTATCGGCATCCTTATGTCATTTAGGTAATATCTCTTACCGAATGGGAGGTAAACAACTTGAATTTAATTCTGAAAAGGAACAGTTTGAAAATAACCGGCAAGCAGATCAATATCTAACCCGGATCTATCGTAAACCATATTCTATGCCTGAGAAGGTATGATATTAGTAATAATTAAATCTTTAAACTTTCCTTGAAGAAGAAAAACAATCAAATAATACTTAAGAACAATGAAATCTAAATTTACCAGAAGAAATTTTTTAGGGACAGCAGCTGCCTCAACAGCTGCTATGGTTTTACCAGGCTGCAACCCTGCTACCGGCAACAAAAATGAAAACAGTTCATTTGAAATAAATAAAAATCCTCTAAAACTCGGTCTTATGACGTATATGATCGGAGCTTCCTGGGATATCGACACTATAATAAAAAACCTGCATGAAACAAAGCTTGAGCATGTTGAACTTCGTACAACACATAAGCATGGAGTGGAAGTAGATTTAAATAAACAACAGCGTGAAGAAATTAAAAAGCGATTTGCTGATGCCAATATTGCAACTAGTTTGGCAAGTGCATTTTCATATCATTACGACGATCAGGAAGAGCTTAAAAAAAGCATAGAAGGAACCAAGGCATTCCTTCAATTAGCTGCAGACATTGGAGCTCAGGGAATCAGAGTATTTCCAAATGCAGTTCCCGAAGAGGGAAATCCCGATCGTGAAAAAGTTTTGCAACAAATTGCAAAATCGGTATCAGAATGTGCTACAGTAGGCCACAATCTGGGGGTTGAGCTTCGACTGGAAGAACATGGAAAAGGAACTGCCAATATACCCGTTATAAAACAAATACTTGATTATGCCGATAATCCACATGTATATGTTATCTGGAATTGTGCCGATAGCGATTATACAGGAGAAGGTTTACCTCAGGGCTATGAAGGGATGGGACTCGAAGCACAATTTGATATGGTAAAAGACCGTATCCGGTGTGTACATCTCCGGGAGCTATCCACAAGTTACCCATGGCGTAGATTGTTCAGTCTGTTAAGCAATGCAGGGTACCAGGGATATCTCGATATAGAAGTATCACCGGCCAGCTGTGAACCTGTCAGGTATCTAAATAATTACAGGGCACTGTTTCTGGCACTGCAGAATGCCATTTAAACACTTTTATAGTTAATTCGTACAATACTTTATATATCTAAAAATGAAACACATTATCACATCAGTTTTCCTGTTATTTCTGATAAATATTATTTACGGTCAATCTGCAAATGACAACAAATTAACTAAAACAGAAAAAAAGGAAGGTTGGGAACTGTTGTTTAATGGTAAATCTTTGAAAGGTTGGAGAGGTTTTGGAATTAAACAAGCACCGGATGGCTGGGTTGTTGAAGATGGAACAATAAAAATATTACCTAAAACGGACTGGCCTCGACAAGAAGATGGACAACCAATATTAGGAGCTGATCTTATCACTGTTAAGACTTATGAAAATTTCGAATTGACATGGGATTGGAAAATCGGCCCGGGAGGTAATAGTGGGTTAAAATATAATGTATCTGAAGAACTGTCGGTTTTGTATCCACCTAAAGGTTGTGCGTTGGGTTTTGAATACCAGATGATGGATGATGCAAGTTTAAAGGGAAGATCAATGCATAACAGTACCGGAGCTTTATATGACTTGGTGCCGCCCTCGGAAGATAAGCTATTGAAACCGGTTGGACAATACAACACCAGCCGGATCTTGTTCTCAGGTTACAAGGTAGAACATTGGCTAAATGGAAAGAAGGTATTGGAATATAACTTAGACAATGATTTATTCGAGTCGGCAGTTCAACAAAGTAAATTTAAGGACATACCGGGGTTTGCCAATAAACAAAAAGGTCATATAGTATTGCAGGATCATGCAGAGGAAGCATGGTTTAAAAATGTAAAAATCCGGAAATTGAAGAATTAAACATCAGATAAACAATCCACTTATGAACGTTAAAGCAAGAATTTTATTTATTGTTGCAACTACCTTTGTAGTTCTGGCATGCAACGTAGAAAAAGTACCAAATGAATCAAGACCTGACTTTATAATCGATTCTCATATTCATTATCGTGCCACGGACGAATGGGAAGAATCATTTATTGAGGTTTTTACTAAGCACAAAGCAATGGGATGTATATTGGTTCGTATGGAGGACCTGGAAAGAGGGATCACATTTGCCGAAGCCAACCCTCATCTGGTGATACCTTACGCTGCGATTGATATTGATAGTCCTACCGTTACCAATGATATCCGCAAAGCTAGAAACATGGGATACAAAGGACTTGGAGAACTATTTGCCACCAAGGGCTTGAACTATGACAATCCTAAATACGATTCAATCTGGATAGTTGCCGAGGAACTTAAAATGCCAATTGCACCTCATACCGGGATTCATGCCCGTGGTAACTTTGCCGGTATGCGTCCCGCTTTTGTAGCTTCAATTGCTGAACGACATCGCAATTTGATTATACATGCTGCACATTTTGGAAATCCCTGGTATGATGAAGCAGCTGAGGGAGCACGATTGAATCCAAATCTCTATTTCGATATTTCCGGTTCTTCACTTATAAAAAAGGATCATGAGCCGGAAATTTGGGGAAAATACTTATGGTGGACTCCTCATCTTGGGAAGCCCCATGTGGGGGCAGGAGCCGGGCCTGCATGGGAGAACATATTATTTGCAACAGATGAATTAGCGGCAGAAGAAAATATGGTACAAAACATCGTACGCTTCAATAAGATGCTGGATGCCAATAATGTTCCTGAAGAAACACGTAAAAACATGTATGGCCGCACAATCGCCCGGATTCATGGACTGGATTCAGTACATGGCTTCACGGTTAATTAATCTGATAACAGTTTTTGTAAAAAAATAATAATAAAAATGGAAAATTCAAGAAGAACATTTATCAAGACGACTACTCTCAGCGCTGCCGGCATTACTATTGCCGGGGTTGGCATGAGTTCTAAAAGTTACAGCAATATACTCGGAGCAAACGATCGAATCAATGTTGCAATTATAGGGCTTGGTCGCAGGTTGGGCGCATTTGTC
>DASRQG010000662.1:0-4489 GCA_035645995.1 Mariniphaga sp.
ACGAAGAACCAATGCGTGAGTTATTAGTGAATTGAATTTCTTCACCAATCACATAATGTAGGGTAGAAGCTGAATAGCTAAAATCAACCTCTGCTGACGGAAAATATTCAGGTTCAATTTCATTTTCGCACGATCCGATTATCAGTCCTAATATCAGGGTTGAACAAACAATTGCTATTGTAATACGTTTCATTTGCCTTTATTTAAAATACAGTTATGACCTTTGTTTCCGAATAATTTTCAACCTGATTACCATTAACTACTTTTAAACGTGCATTTAATTGATAACCCTGCGAAAATTCAACAGCATAAAACTGCCTGTCTCTGTTATAAATCAAATCTCCAAATGGTATCGCTTGCAGATGTGACTTCATTGTTTCTACAGCTTCTTCCTTAAGGGTAAGTACTACTGTTTCTCCAACAGTTTCAGTATTAAAATAGCCATTAAAAGTTTCAGCATCAATAATCTGACGGTTGGTAACTATCAAATTTTGCAAATCCTCATATGTAAGTAGCGGAAACAGTTCCTGCAGAAAACCATCTCTGACATATTCAGGAATTAAAGCATTAAATTGTTGTTCGTTGTAATTAGCAGGATTATTATAGATAATCCCACCCAAGGTGTAACTAACAGGAAAAGTATCATCTAAAATAAATGCTTTCTTTGCAGGATCATATCTGCTTTCATTATGTTCAAAAGTTTTTATCTCCAATAATTCGCGTGCTAATTCAGCAGAATCAACAGAGAAGGAAAAACTATTTGGAGGATATGTTAGTGTATAGCTTAAAGCTTTTTCAACATCATACCACAATCCCACGTATTCAATATTGCTCTCTATGGAAAAATATTCGGCATAAAATTCTACTTCGCTTCCTGCATTAACATTGGTAACAGGAACATCCCAATAGATACCTGCGGCAATATAACCCGGTTGAGCAATATTACCTATTGGATCATTGATTTCACACGATGTTATACAGATCAGTACTAAAACAGCACTTAGGGTATTCAAGAACTTTTTTAGTAGAAGGCTGAATTTATGTGTATTTGTATTGTTCATAATTTAAATTCCTTTTAGGGTTAATTTTGTGATGCCCATATCATTGGTTTTTTCAACCATTCAGCATCTCTAAAAGCTCCCAGTCGTATGAGTTCTTCGCGGTTATATTTCTCTTCTGTTTCAGGATCATAATTAAGACGCTGTATCCATTGGTTTTCTTCAGACCAATAGGCTGTATATAAGTTGTGCGGACGTCTTAAGCCCGGATAGATAATTGTATTATCATATCTTAATCCATTTTGATCGTTGCTATAACCATATCGACGTAAATCATTCCATTGTTCGGGTTGCAGATACATCGCCTTATATTTTTCAGTCATAATATCGCTGAGCGTTATGTTAGAGGAACCCGGAACTAAATCGGGATTACTCAGATAATTTGAAATTTCTTCCTGAGGAACCCGAAGGCGTTGCATGTGTGATTCAATTCCCATACGAAGATGTTGTGCAGCTTTATTTTTATCGCCTGCCCAATAAGCTGCTTCTGACACTATGAAATGGAGTTCTTCTTTGGTGATAAAAGTTATTGTTGATGTATCAGTAGTGAGTACTGATTCATATAAATCGGGATACCATTCGATATTGTGGGTAGGTGGCATTCCTGAATTACTTTCCAGATACCGGTAGGTTATATCACCTGTATCATCAGCACGAGCCTGCATCATGTAAGGTAATCTGGGGTCATTAAATTCACGGGTTGCCGGATCAAATCCTAATATGTTTTCCATCAGATAACGGGTAGGAATAGCAGAAAGCAGATCGTTAGAACGGCTTTCCCACGAGTTGACAGGTTTGTTGTTCCTGCCCCACATATTGTTTTTCTCAACACTCGATCCCCCGTTAAATTTATATCCAGGATCATTCCAGCCATTCAATGCCTGTTCGGCAGTTGTTACTATTGATGATGCATTGCCAGGATTAATGTTGGGTAAGTCGCGTAACATTATTCTGGCTTTCACTGCATAGAGTACCTGCTTCCATTTATTCATATCGCCTGCGAAGACACGATCGACCGACCGGCCCATTGGACGATTAGAAGCCTGGATTACTTCCTGACTGTTAAATAATTCAATCAGATCATCAGCTTCCTGCTTCATCCATTGATAAATACTTTCCTGAGTATCGTAAGCAGGTGAAGATGATTCATATGCTTCTGTTAAGGGCATATCACCAAATACATCAGTCGTTTGTTGAGTTGACAGCAACCGAAGCAGTCGCACCAAAGCTACATAGTTCATTGAATTTTCTTCTTCAGCAAAACGCAATAATTCCTTTCCATTTGTACCCACATCATAGAAGTGCCGCCTCCATTGCGGATGACGGTTCATTCCCAAAAACTCCCATCCACTGCGGTAAGCATGCGATCCTGTTTGACTACGTCCGGCTGTGGTGAGTGTTTGTGCCAAATAGGCCCCATACTCACCATGATCGTAATTTTGTAATGCTGTATAGAATAATACCACTGGCATAATTTCATTTACAGGAACCTGATCCACCCCATCCGGATCTCTGTTATCTCCCAGGAAATCCTCACAAGAAAATAAAGATAGGATTGTCAGTATCAGTAGAATATTTTTTATATGATTCATTGTACTAATCTTTTAAAAGGTTGCACTTACAGTAAATGTGTAGCTTCTGGTATTTGGGATACCAAGATAATCAATGCCAAAGGTGCCTGTACCACCTGCATCACCTGTATAATTTATAGCAGGATCTGAACCTGTATAATTGGTTAACAGCAACAAATTTCTACCGGTGGCAGAAAAACTCAATCCTTTTATGCCTACTTTTTGAGAAAAACTTGTAGCATCGTAGGTTAATGTGGCATAGCCTATTCGCATAAATGAACCATCTTCAATAAAATTCCATCCCACAGGTGCATAATAATTTAAATAAAATGCCTGATCAAAGACTACCGGCATTGTGTTATGAGTATAGGTACCATCTGGTTGTTCAACCACACCATCAATAAGAATCTGACGGTTACGATAAGTTTCCAGGATTTTTGCCTGCCCTCCCGACATCATACTTCTAAGCGTTCCGTTTACCACATCTCCTCCTTTCCTGAAATTTGTCATCACTGACAAGGTCCAGGCTTTGTAGTTCCATCTGTTTAACCAGCCAATTGTAAAATCCGGCTCCCTGTTGCCAATAAGTAAAGAACTTGATGCATTTATTTTGGGCCTTCCCATCTCATCAACGATAATACGACCTTCGTCGGTACGTTCATAATCTTTTCCAGACAATGCCATTGTTGATCCATGCAGATATGCAGTAGGACGGATATCGCTTACCTGTCCTGCATAATGATACACTTCAACAAGCTCTTCAGGCAAGCTTTCAACCGTACCACGGCTACGGCCGAAATTGGTGATCATGTTCCATCTGAAATTTCTTGAATTGATTAAGTTTTGATCCCATGAAATTTCAAACCCTTCGTTACGGATATCTCCTTCATTTCGGGTTTGAAGTATGTTTCCTGATGCAGGGGAAACTCTGACGTCTACAATCTGATTAGACACTGTAGTAACGAACCATGCTACATCCAACCTTGTCCGGTCGTTAAAAAGTCTCAGGTCAGCACCTACTTCCCATGAAGTTGTCATTTCGGGTTCAAGATTTGGATTACTACTCCGGGTAGGATCAACGCCATATCCATTATCGGGATGTGGCATTGAAGTATACCAGTTGCTCAGACGATATAGGGGAGCATCTTTTCCAACCCGGGCCCAATTCGCCCTAAGTTTGCCGAAACTTATAATATTTTCAGGAGCCTGAAACAGTTCTGTGAATATAATCCCTGAACTGAAAGAAGGATAGAAATAAGATCGGTTTTCAACTGGCAGAGTAGAGGAGTGGTCATTTCTTCCGGTGGCACTAAATTGGGCAATACCTCTATAATCAACTTTCACTTCACCATAATAGCCGTACATGTTTTTTTCACGCCGGTTCATAGTGATGTTCTCCCTGCGTATGTCTGCTAAATTATTGATGCTATAAAATTCGGGAACGATAAACTGGCGGCCACCCATGCCTGCTGAACGGCCTTTTTCTGTTTTAATGTCAACACCTACAAGAAGTTCAAGGCCAAAATCCTCAGTTAATTCCCTCGAATAAGTTGCCAGGATACCTCCGTTTACTACTGAGCTGTTACCATCGGAATAAAAAAATGAACCCAGATAATCGAGGTCTTCAGAAGTAGGTGTTTGACCAGGATCAAGGCTCCATCGGGGTGTGACAATACTTTTACTTTCGGTTTCTGTAAGATCATAACTCATACGGCCGGTAAGATTTAGATTATTTATTATGTTCCAGGTTATAGATCCCTGCAGCAGTGAACGGTTGGAGTCAGAGCGGCCATAATCCTCATACCTGCCCCACAAAGGGCTGAGGGGAGAATTATACCTGTTATTGGTATTTATATATAA
>DASRQG010000663.1:0-2262 GCA_035645995.1 Mariniphaga sp.
GAATCCATACACTACTTTAGCAGGTTATTCAAACAAAAAACAGGCCTGACTCCGGGAGAATTCAGAAATTAATCTGCAGTCTTAGCCCTTACTACAAGTGGTATATGTTTACCACCAAATTTTTCCTCTTTAAAATTAGAACACGATTTAATATGTGTGAACCCCTCCCCTTCTAATAAGCTTACCAGAGTATCACTCTTTAAAGCCAAAAGGTACGTTTCGTTTTTAATTACTTTTTGATTCTCTTTAATATGCAGACTGGTAATAAATCGGATGTGAGACTTATCTTCCTCAATCCCATACTTCCGGATAAACCGGATATTTTCGGAATCAATAACAGGAAGTTCTGAAACAAAATCTGCTATAATGTAATCATAATTAAGAATTTGAAGCAAGAAAACAGCATTTGGTATACTTATTGCTCTCACTTCCTGAAACATTTGTTTCACCATAGCAACTGATGAAAGATGCACCAAAGTATTTCCAAAACATATAACTACATCAAACTTTTGAGACGAAAACATATCCTCCAATTCTAACATATCACCCTTCCTAAAAGTCAGATTCGGATGTTTCTTTCTTTGAATTGCCTGATTCAGTAATTCTTCATTTAAATCAATACCTGTAACTACAGCTCCTTCCTTAGCAAGCTGATAAGCCAACTCTCCTGTGGCACATCCGATGTCCAATATTTCTTTGCCTTCTAAATTTCCGACTTGATGCTTCACATATTGCAATTGAGCCGGATTATAGGGAAAGATCTCATGGTAATATTCAGAAATAGAGGAATAAAATTCGTTTTGTTTGTCTTTCATAGTACCTGTATCCTTTTATCTTCAAAAACCTGTATCAGGGTATAATGTTCATATAATCAATTAGAGATAAAATATTCTTCAAAGCGAACCGCTACTAGTCTTACTCCTGACTCTCTGCATTCCACTCCATTTATTAACCTCAAGTTTATTAACATATTCTGGTTACACCTTCTCAATTTTTATTCGGGCATCTACTGCCAATATCTCTTTTTCATTACCCAACAAAGGATTAATATCAATCTCTCGAATTTCAATTGCATTTCTCAGAAGACCAGATAATCTCACTATAATCTCTCCGAACAATGGGATGTTCACACCATGTTGTTTACGATATCCCTTCAACAACTTGTACGACTTCAGACTTTTAATCATAGATTCAGCTTCAGCAATAGTAAGTGGAGCTAATCCGGAGGAAACATCCTTCAGCACTTCAACATAAATCCCCCCTAATCCGCAAAGCAGAACATGGCCGAAGTTATTTTCATAGGTAGCTCCTAAAAACAATTCCATACCAGTGGCCATTTGAGCCACTAAAACTCCTTCGGCTCCATGAATTTGATTAAGATGGTGAAACTCCTTCCTCACCATATCAACATTCCTGACATTTAATACAACACCACCAACATCAGTTTTATGGACAGGCCCAACAACTTTCATTACAACAGGAAATCCAATACGCATGGCTGCCAGTACAGCTTCAGTCTCCGATAAAGCTACTAATTCTTTCACCCTTTGTATTCCGGCAGCATCAAACAAACGATGGATTACCTCAGGTGGTTGATAACCGTCACTTGCCTCATTAATAATCTCTCTGATAGAACCAACATCAATATCCTGAATAAAAGTATTGGATGACACAGGTGGCTGCGTATGAATAACCTTAGTTAAAGCTCTTCCCAGAAGCACTTCGTCCGGAAAATTTACATTGCCATGCGAAAGAAAATAAGAAACATCTTCTTTTACATTAATGATAGATGGAAGAATTGGATAGATAGGTTTACTACACTGCTTCATCTTCACATCCAACACCTCATACACATTGCGGATAGGAAATAAACCCGGGCTGCCATAAATTACTGCCATCCCATCAACCTTAAAGCCATTTTCGCAGGTATCAATAATATGGCCTAATTGCTCAGCAGTACCGGTTGCAAGAAAATCAAAGGGATTCTCAACTGACGAGCCCTGAAACAATTGTGCTTTCAAAGCTTCTTTGGCAGTACCATCAGGCATTTGAGGAATTTTTAATCCACCTACTTCCAATGCATCGGTTAGCATAACCCCCGGGCCGCCTGCATGTGTAATGATGGCAAGTTTGTCCCCTTTCAGTTCTTTACACAAAAAAATACCAGCTACTGTAGTCAGCTCCTCTCTTCCATAACATCTGACAATCCCGGCTTTTCTAAAAAGTGCTTCTACAGCTGCATCTGAACTCATTAATGCTCCT
>DASRQG010000664.1:0-3374 GCA_035645995.1 Mariniphaga sp.
TGAGCCAGCTTTCGTTGTTAAGCCTGTTGATGACTGAAATTCGAACTTCGTATTTTTCCTTCTTCCTGTTGATGCGATCGAACTTAAACTTATTTTCATCGTCAGTTAAAATAACATGGATATTCTCAGGATTTTCAGGATTTAGATGTTCACCTTTCTTAACAAGATAAACCACAAACGCTTTGGGTTTAGTAAATTCATGTTCAGCATCTTTAGTTTTCCACTTAATGGTCCTGCCCCGCTTTTTGAATTTTTTAACCGGTTGGGGTGCATCTGTACTGATCCATGGCATTGTTGGAGTAAGAGCCGGATGTTTATACAGGTCATGCATGAGGGAATCCTGAAAGCCGAGGAGATCGCGGTTAAAGTGTTTACTACTGTAGTAAGCAGCTCCATCCAATCCGGGTATCTGACGAAGCAGCTTAATCTGACGCGGAAGTTCTGCCGGATCGGCCCATTGTTTCACTGTCGCATTGGCATCACTTTTATATAAACCAATACCAATATACATGCC
Organism: Mariniphaga sp.; assembly: GCA_035645995.1. GTDB lineage: Bacteria > Bacteroidota > Bacteroidia > Bacteroidales > Prolixibacteraceae > Mariniphaga. The sequence goes on from DASRQG010000664.1 coordinate 515, forward strand.
TCTCCCATAGGTATGACTTTGCCACCAGCGGGCGAGCGTTTCAAAGTCAGCTAACGGATGGCCAATATGCCAGTAGAGCTGTGGCAATGTATAATCGATCCAGCCTTTAGCCTGCCACTTAATGATATCGGCATAGAGGTGATCATAATTGGTAACACCAGCCCGTGAGATTGAACCATTGGGATCATTGGCTATATTACGCCATACCCCAAAAGGACTGATACCAAATTTCACCCAGGGTTTTACTGACTTAATGGTATCGTTCAACATTTTTATAAGAATATCGACGTTCTCTCTTCTCCAATCGGCTTTATTTTCCGGAAAGAAACCACGACTGTGCAACTTAAAAGAAGTTGTATCGGGGAAAGGTTCAGGAAGAGGATAAGGATAAAAATAATCATCAAAATGAATGGCATCTACATCGTAACGGGTAACAATATCTTTTACCACCTGCGTAACAAATTCACGGGTTTCAGGTAGTCCGGGATCAAAATAAAGGCTGTTTCCATATTTCAAAACCCATTCAGGATGCGTGAAAGCGATATGATTGAAAGCGAGTGGTTGATTGTGGTTCAAGGCAACTCTGTATGGATTAAGCCACGCATGAAGCTCCATTCCTCTCTTATGGGCTTCCTGTATCCAGTAATACAAAGGATCGTAGAAAGGCTCCGGTGCTTTCCCCGGTTCACCGGTCAGGTACCTCGACCAAGGTTCAAAGCCTGATGGATAAAAGGCATCAGATGTAGGGCGTATCTGAAGAATTACAGCATTCATTCCCAGATTTTGATGCCTATCCAAAATGCTAATTATTTCAGCCTGTTGTTCTTCTGAAGTTAATCCCGGCTCTGAGGGCCAATCTATATTTGCAACCGAAGCTACCCATACGGCACGAAATTCAAATTTTGGTGGATGAGCCTGCCCCATAGCAGATAAACTGATGGAAATAATCAAAAGTAACAACAACCGGGTTTTCATGTTCTGTAACATTTAAGGAACAAATATATTTAAAAATGATGCAATCCTGCGACGAACACTTTAAATCCGAGGCATTATAAAAGGCTTTTGCGATTAAAACAAGCTGAAGCTGAAATTAACTATATTGAATCACAAAAAGAAGCATATAAAATATTTAATTTTGGCTCTTAATTAAAATTGGCTTAAAGGAATGACAGATAAAGAAGGGATATTAATTGCTGACAGTGGCTCAACCAAAACAGCCTGGATCTATGTAAGCAACGAAAATAGAAAAAACTATTTGACAGAAGGAGCCAATCCTTTTTTTAGAAATACAAATGATTTGATAAAGGAATGGAAATCAACTTCAATAGGGCATTTACCATCAATTGTAGCAGAAATATATTTTTATGCTGCAGGAGTAGTCAATTCTGAGCGAGCCATGGTAATAAAAAAAGCTTTACAGCATTTCTTCCCGAAGGCAATTATTGAAGTTGAAAGTGATTTATTGGCTGCAGCTCATGGCACCTTAGGAAGAGAAAGCGGTATAGCCTGTATTTTGGGAACGGGTTCCAATTCGTGCCGATACAATGGCAAAGCCATAACAGCACATGTGCCCCCTTTAGGTTTCATACTGGGTGACGAAGGCAGCGGAGCGGTATTAGGCAGGCAGCTTATTGGTGATTTTTTAAAAAAAGTGATGCCGGAGAACCTTCGGGTTTCATTTCAAAATGAATATACATATAGTTACGCTGAAATATTAAATCGCGTTTACCGTGAATCAAAACCAAATATGTTTTTAGCACAGTTTACACCTTTCATAAAACAACATATCCACCACAACTATTGCGAACAGTTGGTGGAAGGAGCTTTTGATTCATTCATACAACGGAATGTTGCTCAATATGATGGATATGATAAAGAAAAAATCAGCTTTGCAGGATCAATAGCCTATTATTTTGAAGCACAGTTAAAAAAGGTACTTTCCAAAAAAAACCTCCATCTCGGTACAATTGTTAAAGAACCCATAGAAGGCCTTGTAAATTATCATACGAAATTTTAATAAAATGAGCAGCATAACAGAATCAAGTTCTTCTTATAATAATTTAGATCAAATGACCATTCGTGAATTGCTGGAAGGAATTCACAATGAAGACAAAAAAGTATTACCGGCAGTAGAAAAATGCATTCCTCAAATCGAAAAGCTTGTTTCAGAGATTGTTCCCCGGGTAAAAAAGGGAGGCCGATTATTTTACATTGGGGCAGGAACCAGTGGAAGGCTGGGCATTTTAGATGCCTCTGAGATTCCACCCACATATGGTGTTGGATACGATTTAGTAATTGGAATCATTGCCGGAGGAGATCAGGCTATACGAAAAGCCGTAGAAGCAGCTGAAGATGATGAAAATCTTTCGTGGCAGGAGTTACAGAAGTTCAATATAACATGCATTGATACTGTAGTTGGTATTGCTGCATCAGGACGAACACCCTTTGTGCTGGGTGCAATAAAAAATGCCAGAACAAATGGTATCCTTACAGCAGGAATAACCAGTAACCCCGAATCGGAATTATCAAAGCAAGTTGATATTCCTATTGAAGCTGTTGTAGGGCCTGAATTTGTTACAGGAAGTACACGTATGAAATCAGGCACTGCTCAAAAACTTATTTTGAACATGATTACTACCACCCTTATGATTCAGATGGGTAGAGTGAAAGGGAATAAGATGGTAAACATGCAGCTCACCAATCAGAAACTGATAGAGAGAGGTACAAGGATGATCATGGAGGAGCTGAACTACCCTGAAGAAAAAGCCCGCCGACTACTCCTGTTGCACGGCTCGGTTCAGAAAGTGTTTGAAGAAGCAGGTGCCACGAATAATTAATAAATTAATATAAGGAAGATTCC
>DASRQG010000665.1:0-3832 GCA_035645995.1 Mariniphaga sp.
CTTATAATATTGCACATACAACAAAACAAATTTATCGGGTTATGGAAAGATTTATAAATAGTTTCATGAAAACCATCACATGTTATAATCTTGAAACAGGTGATTTCCCAGGCCCTATAGTTACGATTTCACGTCAGGCGGGATGTTCTGCCCAACGACTGGCAATTAAACTGTCAAAAATACTTACAGGTTACAGCTACATGTCGGATACCAAGACTGATGCAGAATGGAAATGGGTTGACAAAGAAGTGTTTGACCAGGTAGTAGCAGATATGACAGAGGAAGTGAATGCAGGAGATTATGATGATAAGGCCGAAGCGATTAAGACACTAAATCATGTTGCTACAGCATTTTCGAACGAAACAATTTATGACATTTCAGACGCTCAGGCAATAGATATTTTCAAGGGGATTATATGCAGGTTAGCAAGAAATGGCCGGGTTATCATTGTGGGCCGTTCTGCAGGTGTCATATTAGGTGACGTACCAAATAAATTGAATGTAAGACTTGAGGCACCGATGGATTGGAGGATCAACCGGATCATGCAACTTAAGGATTGCAGCCAGACAGAAGCAGTTGATTATGTGAAGGATATGGACACCAAAAGAGATGCTTTTATAGAAAAGATTATTGGCCGACAAGCAAGAAATGAAGATTTTGATGTCATTTTTAACTACTCTACACTTCAGGATGATGAAATTATAGACGCTATTGTAAATATCTTAAAAAACAAAAAAATTATATCACAACACGAGGATTATTAATGGTTAAATTATTTCTTTGTATAAATTATTAATCGTCTCTCATCTTACATCAGGCTGCTTCTTTTGGGAGCAGCCTTTTTTATAATTGACAACCAACTTTATTACAACTTTTTAAACCAGGCACCGGCTTCTTCCAGACGCATTTCATCAGTAGATTTCACAGCATATTCGAATCCTGGTTGCATACTTGCAGCACCGATTACCCCATTCTTACTAATAGCGATATAACCAATTTGATGATTTTCAAAATCAGGATTTTTTTCAACTATACGAGCAATAGCAGTGGTGCAAGCCTCCTTAGGAGACATTCCCTGACGCATCAATTCCACCACTAAAAAAGAACCCAGGGTTTTCATAACCAATTCTCCTGTTTCGGTAGCGGCAGCACCTCCTACCTCACCGTCAACAAATAAGCCTGCTCCAATAATTGGTGAATCTCCTACCCTGCCATGCATTTTATAAGCTAATCCACTTGTAGTACAGGCTCCACATAATCTGCCTTGTTTATCAATAGCCAGCATACTTATCGTATCATGATTTTCCAGGAAACGGTTCTCAATATTTTCATGATCAACAGAATGCTTTTTCTTCTTCCAGCTACGCCATTGTTTTCGCATATCCTTAGTAAGAAGTTTTTCCTTTTTAAATCCGTTTTTAAGCGCAAATTTCTGTGCACCCTTACCACTGAGCATAACATGAGGAGTCTGTTCCATAACCATTCGTGCTACCGAAACAGGATGTTTTATACATTGTAAATAAGCTACACTTCCGGCATCACCCTTTTCGTTCATAATACACGCATCCAATGTCACTTTGCCCTCAGCATCAGGATACCCTCCATAGCCAACTGTCAACACATCCGGATCAGCCTCAGCAACACGAACTCCTGCCTCCACTGCATCCAGGGCATAGCCACCTTTAGATAAAATCTCCCATGCTGCTTCATTTGCCGGAATACCATGCCTCCAGGTAGAAATTACAATAGGGTATGCAGATTCCTCAGAAAAAGAATTCGCAATGCCAGGCTTTGATACAACAAAACCGGCTAATCCTGCAGTCATAGTAGTGATAAAATTTCGTCGAGTAGTTGCCATCTAAAAGTATTTTCCCTCTCATAGCAATGAAAGTGCCATAGAGAATTAACATTTGCAATATACCCTATTGCAGCTGATAATTAAGACTATTCATGAGAAAAATCTCTAAGTGTTTTTCTGTATTTAGAAAATGCTACCGCTCTTGAAATAAATCCAAGATATTTTCCATCTTCAATAACAGCCAGGTTATATCTGCCTGAAGTTTCAAATTTCTTAGCAACAGCTTCCATTGTATCCTTAGGTGATATATAGGCTTCGGGCATATACATCAGGTCCTTCACCATAACTTTATCATACAGTTCGTATTCGAAAATCAGAGAACGGACATCAGAAAGTTTAACCATTCCCTTCAGGTTTCCATCTTTATCGACAACCGGATATAAATTTCGATGTGAGTTGGAAATAGCCTTAACCAAATCACGCAGAGATGCATCAGGGGCCAATAATTCAAAGTCAGTTTCAATAAGTTTACCAACATCCATCATACGTAACACCGTTTGATCTTTATGATGCGTCAGCAGGTCTCCGGCCAAGGCAAGACGTTTGGTATATATTGAGTGAGGTTCAAAACCAATTATGGTTACATAGGCAGCTGTAGAGGCAATCATTAACGGGATAAACAAATCGTACCCATTGGTCATTTCTGCAGTTAAAAAAATACCTGTCAGGGGAGCATGCATCACTGCAGCCATCATACCAGCCATACCGGCAAGGGCAAAATTATCAGCAGGAAGGAAAACAGTTCCAAACATATTTACCACCAGGGCAAAAAAGTATCCTGCAATAGCTCCCATAAACAGAGTCGGAGCAAAAACACCACCCACTCCTCCGGAGCCGGTAGTAGCAACCATAGCTATAACTTTAAAGATTAATATCCCCACTAAAAAGACCATTAATATCAAATGATCTCCCTTCAAATCTGCAATCAGCGAATTATTTAATAATTCATTACCTCTCCCACTAAATAACAGTGCAATCTGCTCGTACCCCTCACCCCATAACGGAGGGAACAGAAAAACAAGAATGCCCATTATTAAACCTCCAAGCAATAAGCGATATATCCATGATTTGATAAGCTTAAATTTTGATTCGAGGTACATGGTCATGCGAGTGAAGTATATAGCCACCAAACCGGTAAATATTCCCAAAAAAATATAGAACCAAATTGTATTTATAGTAAAGGGAGTTACCTGAATAAAACTCAGCAGAACATCTTCGCCCATAAAAAAATAGGTAAGAGTAGTAGCTGTAACAGCAGCAATAAGAAGCGGTATAAGAAAAGCCATTGACAGGTCAAGCATGAGTACTTCGAGGGTAAAGATAATACCTGCAATGGGGGCATTAAAAATACCTGCAATTGCACCTGCAGCACCGCAACCAATCATAAGCGTGACATACTTATATTTCATCTTGAAGAAACGTGCCAGGTTTGAACCTATAGCTGCACCAGTATATACGATTGGAGCCTCTGCCCCTACAGAACCTCCAAATCCGATGGTAAGTGAGCTTGCAACTATTGATGACCAGGAATTATGGGATTTTATTCGACTACTTTGACGGGAAATAGAATAAAGTATTTTAGAAACACCATGGCTGATATCATCTTTTATAACATAGCGAACGAAAACCACCGTAAGAAAAATCCCAATTAAAGGATAGATTAAATACATATAACTTATGGATTCCACGTCAAACCAACTGGTAAGTTGTTCAGCGACAAAATGGATTAAACTTTTAAGCACCAACGCTGCCAATCCACTAAATAAACCAACAATAAAACTTAACAGATAGAGAAAATTTCGTTCCGGCATTCTGCTAATTCGCCAAATCACCAATCTGTTGAGCCAGCCTTTTGAATGTCTTTTAATATATTTATTTGCTTTAAGCATCATTAACACCAGAATTTCGAATAACAAAAGTACAAAATCATTACATTGAAATGCATAGATTGCAAACGTTCCTTAACTTTATAGT
>DASRQG010000666.1:0-2066 GCA_035645995.1 Mariniphaga sp.
TTTGAACCGTTAAATTTCCCCTCAGCAATTTTTTTCCCCTTTTCACTAAAAAGTTGTCCGTTGCCCCATTCTCCTTTTGAATCATACAGAATTTGAGCCATCTTTTGACCATTGGAATGAAACCTTAACATTTCACCCACGATGGTGTCATTTACGAAAGTGGCTTTGTACATTAAGTTTCCATTGGAATATTTTCTTTGCCAGACTCCTTGTTTTAGTCCATTAGCATCTGTAATGTTTTGGCTGTTGGCAATTTCGGGTGATCCTTTTCCAAAAATAGAGCTCTGTTGTGAATAAAGATCTACAGAACAGATTAGTATTGCAATTAGGGTGGTAATCTGAATAAACTTCATAATTATTTTAATTTTTATTGAATCTGCTTCAATTTAAATATAATCCTTCTGAAAAACTCGTCAGAAGATAATTATTTAAGATTTCTCATCACTTTTGTTGTTTTCAAAAATATATAAAATGAATGGACTTTAGTAAGCTTTTGAAAATTGATAAGTGGAATGTTTATTTTTTAACAATTTCATAATTTGTATTGAGTTATCTATATTTTTCATACTTGCTTTGTCATTGCAACTGATAGTATTATGCATTTGTGTTACTAACAATTCATATGAATTATTAAAACCTTCAATTGGTTTAGATCTGGTTTTGAGAAGGGTTGTCAGTGAAAAAGAGTTGTTTATCAAAACATTTTGGTGCTTGCTCAATAAAACTTTCTTTTCGAGGTTGAAAAATGTAAATTTAAGATGCTTTTATCTTCATGTCAGGTATGCAAGCAATGTGTTTTTTGATATTATATTTTCAACAGATTCCATTCTTAAATTCAATAGAAGTAGTGTTAACCATATTTTGAATATGAGGTTTTATTTCAATTTTTTGATGCGTACAAAATATACAATGGAAAAAACATAATGAAAATACTAAAGGTGGTAGATCTTTATTATAACTTAACTTTATGAGAATTATCAGAATCCTTTTTTTTATACTAACGCACACGATGGTTTATTTAGTTGGTGCCCAGGTGCAGCTCACACTAAATGTAGATTCTAATCCTACGTCCAAAATTGCCGATTGGATAAACAGGTCTGACTTGGCAATGGTTACTGTGACCAATAACAATCCTGAGTTAGAAGATCTTGATTATAAAATAAGAGCACGTATTTATCTGGATAATGATTTATTGGCAGAAATCAATACGGAAAATGTTTTCCCAAAAAGATTAACCTTGGGTACTGAATTTTTCCTGACCGACGAAGTTGTTCCTTTCGATGCTTTAACTCTGTATGGAAATAGTTCTACTACTATTGCTAAAACAGGAATGCTTCCAGCAGGAGTTTACTCTTTTTGTGTGTCACTTGTTGACCTCAATAATAATCCCATTTCCAGCCCTGAAGAGGCGTGTCAACCTATGGTTATTCCAGATTATCAAATGCCTGAACTGGTTTTCCCACAAGATAATGCAGAAATTGAATCTACAGATATAGAGGGAACAGAGTTTGTTTGGACACCCATTACACCAACTCCCCCCGCAGAACTTGGTGTTAAGTACATAGTTGTAATTTCAGAGGTGCTTGCCCATCAATCGCCTTCTCAGGCACTTCTTTCCAATTCTCCTTTGGTTGTAGAAGAGATTGTTGGTGTTAATAGGATGATATGGCCTGTGGATTTGAATCTACATAAGCATATTACAAAATATGTGTGGGCTGTAAAAGCACTTACGATGGAGGATGATCCTTACTGGGCTGAAAATGCAGGTTTTTCAGTTGTAAGAACTTTTACTGTTATCCCCGATCATCCTTCACTGAAAATGGATAGGGATAAGAATGGAGAAGGGGTAAAGGAGTCCTTTTAAATACTTGAATTTAATTTGATAATTTTTTGACTGACATAAAACAACAATCCCTCGTAAATTAAATTTTACGAGGGATTGTTATTTTATATATGAAGGGTGATTTATTTCACTTCTTCAAAATCAACATCGGTTACTTCATCATCATTTCCACCATCTGAAGAAGATGCAGCGCCAGAATCACCAGGAGCGTGAGCTTCTTGGG
>DASRQG010000667.1:0-5441 GCA_035645995.1 Mariniphaga sp.
AATTCTCGTGGCTGTTGGGCTGAAAAGGCTGATTTGCCCAAGAATACAGGTGTCCGGTTTATATATCCATTTGACCTGATAAATGATTTTAAACTTGGAATTCTGAATGGAAAACTTAAGGAAATTGCTTCAAAAATGAAACTGGATGACAATCCGGTAATTGAAATAACAAAATTAAAATAGATTGATTTATGGAAACGAAGGAATCAATTTTGTATAATATCAAGCATCTTAGTCAATTGGTTTTTGAAGTTACAGATGCATGCAATTTAAACTGCAAATATTGTGGGTTAAATTCATTATATAAGAATAATAGTGAAAGAAAAGGGAAAAAACTTCCTTTTTACAAAGCCAAACTTATTATTGATTATCTTTTTTCTTTGAGAGAACGCCCAAGAAATACTGATTATCCTTTAAACTTAGGTTTTTATGGTGGTGAACCGCTTTTAAATATGAAACTTATTAAACAGATCGTTTCATATTTGGGAAATATTAATTTTACAAAAGCTACTTATGGAATGACTACTAATGGAATGCTTCTAAATAAACATTTAGATTATTTAGTTCAAAACAAATTTCAATTATTAATTAGTTTAGATGGAGATAAATTCCACCATAGTTACCGTGTGGATCATAAGGAGAAAAACTCATTTGAGCGTGTTGTTAAAAACATTCAATTAATAAAAAAGGAATTTCCTGAATATTTTAAAGAATTTGTGCAGTTCAATACTGTATTACACGATAGGAATAACGTAGAGGAAGTATATAATTTCATAAAAAAACTATTTGATAAGATTCCATTTATTATTCCTTTAAAAAAAGTGGGAGTACATGAAGATAGAATAACTGAATTTAAATTAATGTACAGGAGTGTGAGTGAGAGTTTTATGCAATCTAAAAATCGCAAAGAAATTGAACATGAAATGTTTTCAATTGTCCCTCAGGTTTCAAATCTTAATGAATATATTTTTCATAACATCAGAAATATTTTCCATGATTTTAATGACTTGATATTTGATAGCTTGTCAAAAACAACTAAACTTACAGGAACTTGTTCTCCTTTTTCAAAAAAGATGTTTATAGCTGCTGATGGAAAGATTCTACAGTGTGAAAAAATTGCTCATGATTTTGTTTTAGGCCAAATTATGAATGATCATGTTGAAATTGACTTGGACAGTATTGCTGAAAAACAAAATTATTATATTTCAAAATGCAAAGACCAATGTAAAAGGTGTTATTTTAAAGATAATTGCCCTCAGTGTATATACAATATTCAGGATATCAGGAGTGAAATACCAAAATGTTCAGATTATTGTTCCGAAAAACACTTTGCGGAATATAAAAATATAACAATAAGTTATTTAAGAGAAAATCCCCAATATTACGAAAGAATTTTAAAAGAATTAACGAGGAAATAATAGTATCTATGAAACAAACTTGGATTACAATATTCCCCGATACTTTTATTTGGATAAGAGGAACCATAGGATTAATATACAATTCGAAAAAACAAAGTGAATTTCGTTTTACTTTGAATAATAGAATAGAACAGATATGCAAGGAACTGTTTTTGCCGGAAAACCTTTATTCTACAATACTTACAGAAGAAGATTTGGATGATAATGAAGTTGGATGGTGGATTCATTGCATTACAAATAAAATTGGGGGGGCTTATCTTACTTCCTTTGATGAACAAAGACCTGTCTCTTTTAAACCAATCCTTAAGATAAATAATAACATAGAATATTATATATGGAATCACCAACGGGGTACTGGCGGAGAGACTTTGCACAATATTCATGAATTAATTTTTTACATAAATAAATCAGAATTTGGTAATAATTTTTATTTCAGGCAGACAAAATTTCCATTAAAAAATTGTTTAGAATTAGATATTGAAAGCATATTATTTTTTATTCAAAGTTGTCTCAATCCTTATTTAATGAACATCGAATTAGTTGGAAATATTTTTACCTATTCTAATTATACAAAACTTATCAATGAGATCATTAATTTAGGGATTGGTTGTTCAATTAACATAACTTTACTGGATTTTTTGGCTCAAATTAAAAATTTGAATTCTATCCAGATTTCAGATCAAGTTAAGCTAAATATTTTAATTGAAAAATCATTATTTTCCGATTCTTTTGTACAATTGTCAAAAATAGAAGAAATACAGTCAGTTGTTGCACATGTTTTATCTACAGAAGAATATTGTTTCTTTTTAGATATTTTCAATAAATTTCCTACAAATTATAATACACAACTAATACCAATTTTTAATGGAGATAACTTACATTTCTTTGAAGATAATGTTTTTATGGGTCAGGAAGATTTCGATAATGTTTTTATAACTAAACGAGAAATTTTTTCAAATCAATCAATTAATAATAATGATTTTGGAAAATTGACGGTTTTACCAGACGGTTCAGTTTATGCTAATGTAAATATGGAAAAGTTGGGAACAGTTAAGGATAGTCCATATTCAATTGTTCATAAAGAACTTACAGAAGGTAATTCCTGGCTTCGTATTCGAGATATGAAACCTTGCTGCGATTGTGTTTATCAATGGCTATGCCCTTCACCATCAAATTATGAACCGGCTATAGGGAAGCCTAATCTGTGCCATATAAATCCTTATTCCGAATGATACCCACATTATCCTTTTGTATTACCTGCAAAAACAGGTTTCACCAGATCAGCCGGACATTAAAAAAGAACCTGGATGATAACCGGTTACATCAGGAATGGATTGAATTTGTTTTGATAGATTTTGGTAGTGTTGACGGATTGAGGGAATGGGTTATACGCAATTTCAGGAGTGATTTGGAAACAGGTTTTTTAAGATACTTCTATACGGAACAGCTACCATACTGGCATGCTTCGGTGGCTAAAAACATAGCACACCGGCTGGCAGGGCACGATATATTGATTAACCTGGATTGCGACAATTATACCGGATATCTGGGAGGACAGTTTGTTATCCGGCAGTTCCTTAAAAACAGGGATATTGTACTTCACCAGTTCAGCGGGGTGCTGAGTGATGGCAGCTTTGGGCGTATCGGAATGTTAAGAAAGTATTTTGAAATAACAGGAGGTTACAACGAATCATTCGAACCTATGAGTTATCAGGATGTCGATTTAATTGAGCGGCTAAAACGATTGGGATTGGAATATCAGCTAAAACCCAATGCCAGGTTTTGCAAGGCAATTGCGAATACGAAAAACGAAGGAATTTTATACACCAATTCATCCATTGATTACAACGCAATGCAAAATAATAATGCCGGAATATCAAAAGAAAATATAAATGCAGGGCATATAGTGGTTCGAAACCGGTATTGTATTGATAAGGATTTACAGGATTATAAAAGTAATAAGATGGTATAATGAATCATGAAAAATCAATTTCATTATTTCAGAAGCTACTAATGCAGGTTGCACGGCATGCCGGTTTCTCGACATTTAATGGCCTCTATAACGGTAAAATGGGAACTGCTATTCTACTTTATAACGGTTCCCGTTCTCTTGAACTTCCGGAACTGAATCGTGTGTCTGATTCACTCATTGATGATATCCTGGAAGATGTGCTGCAATCAGGATATGGTTTCAGGGAAGACCTCTGTGGTATTGCTTGGGGATTTCATTACCTGATGTTAAACGGATTTATTGAATTGGAAAACAACTTTTTTGATGACCTGGATGATCTTTTGTTTGAGAGCAATGCTTCTGTGCTGAAAAATGATTTATTTGAATATCCTTTTACAGGATTGTATATCCATACGCGTTTAACCAATTCGCCCTGTAACCCGCTATTTGAAAAACAGGCTCTGAGTTACTGCAGGTACATGCTAACACAACAGGATTTGTATAACAAAATTCCCCAACAGTTGATTCCGTTTCTGTATTGTATCTTGCAATGGCGATATGAAGAATTTTTCCAAGGTGATATAATTGCAGAGGTATGCCTGAAACTTTCTTATTTAAAAGAGTTGCCGGTTAAAAATTATCAATTGTCAGTATTGTCTCAGTTATACAGTAATATCTGTGGTAATGGTTATACTTTCCCTTTAGAAAAACTAACCTTTTCTGACATCAATACCCTGTTTTTCTATAAACTGATATATCAAAATCTGTTATTGCCCTCCTGGAGTGTCATTAATAATTCTTTTGAACCAATACTGTCAGATAATACCCTTGCCGAAGAACTTTTACTGTTGTGTAACCACCGGAATCAGGGACTTACTCAACATATATCCGGGTTCACATGGTCTATGTTTCAATACCTGGATCATTGGTTACCTCAAATAAAAAAAACAATTGATAGCCATGCCCAAATTTCCCCACTATAAGCAACTCGACTCGATGGACTGCGGCCCCACCTGCCTGCGCATGGTAGCCAGATATTATGGTAAAAGCTACAGTCTGCAATACCTGCGCAGCCATTCCTACCTTACCCGCGAGGGGGTGTCAATGCTGGGCATAAGCGAAGCTGCTGAGAACATCGGGTTCCGCACCAAAGGCTACCGGCTTTCATGGGAAGAGTTGCGGGATGAGGTTCCCCTGCCCTGTATTGTCCATTGGAAACAACGGCATTTTGTAGTGGTTTATCAAATACAAAAGCAAAAAAAATCCCCCTGGTCCGCCTTGCAGCAAACATTCTTTCTTTTTCTAAGGAAAGCTTCATCCGATGAAGCGCATGTGTATGTTGCTGACCCTGCCCAGGGTTTATTAACCTATAACAAAAAGGATTTTTTAAATTGCTGGCAGAGTACAAAAACTGAAGGAGGGAAAGAAGGAACCGCCCTGCTTCTGGAACCTACTCCAGCCTTTTACAAACACGAAGACGAGGAAAAAGGGAAGCTGAAACTTGCATACCTGCTGGGGTACCTGCGTCCTTTTAGAAAATTTATTATTCAATTAGGGCTTGGCATGCTTACCGGCAGCATCATCACCATGCTTTTTCCTTTCCTTACCCAGGCAGTGGTTGATTACGGTATTTCAAACAACGACCTGGCATTTATTGCCATGGTGCTAACAGCACAAATGGTACTCACCTTCGGACAAACAGCCAACGGCCTTATCCGAAGCTGGATCATGCTGCACGTTACAACCCGCATCAGCATCTCTCTGATTACCGATTTCCTGATGAAGCTGATGAAACTGCCCATTGCCTTTTTCGATTCCAAAATGATTGGCGATGTGATGCAGCGCATACAGGATCACAACCGCATCCAGTCATTCCTTACCCGGTCGCTTATCGATATTGTTTTTGCCGTTTTAACCCTTGTCATCTACACCTTCATTATGGCAACCTATCACATCGGGATACTGGGTATTTTTTTCATAGGCAGCCTGTTGTATATCGGCTGGGTGCTCTTGTTCCTGAAACGCAGAAGGGAGATTGATTATAAAAGGTTTCAACAGTCATCGGCCGATAA